>CALWPV010000116.1 GCA_944383515.1 uncultured Clostridia bacterium | reverse complement strand
ATCTGCCGGTATCAAAATAGCCGTAAAGAACCGATACGGGAATAAGCCCTCTGTAATTCGGATGAATACATAAAATTCCGTTTATCCTCAGGTTATACAGCCCGTCAAGCGTAAAGTTGACGTCTTTAAGCTCCTTTTCTATCGCTTTTATTTCCCTGTCGATATGCGGCTGCACTGTAAGCGAAAATTTTCTCTTTCTTTCCTCTTCGATTTTATCAAGCTGCCCTGTCCAGTAAGAAAGTCTCTCCCTGTTATGCGCATCAGCTTCCTCGTTATATGTATTTATCTTCTTTATTTCCCTTTGAGTTTTATTATACACATGCTTCTTTTCTAAATAATTTTTTACAACCATCCAGGGCCAAAACACTGTACATACAAGCCAAGCTATATTTCCAACCACCGTCAGCTTAAGCATTTCTGAAAAAAACAACCAAATTAGAAAGCCTATGAAAGAGCAAATAGCTGTGAATATAATGTGCCCAAAGATATCTCTCATACCATGAAATAACTTGGGTTTATCCAACCACTCCAAAGGATATTTAGGAGCATCTTTAGGCCGCATACATTCTGAGTGATAATTCTGATAAAAAGAGGTGTCTTCAAACAAAGGCGACCTCAATGTCTCCCAATCCTGTTCTTAAGCTGTTCACGCCTGTTCTCCAGTATATACTTTTGCTTTTCCGCTTCAAAAAGCACGCTTATAAATTGATGCTGGCTGAATGTTTGATCGATACTGTTTTCCATACTCATCTTTATGACTCCCTTTCTACGCAATCGGCCTACATTTATATTCCGTCTATCACATCAAAAACAGCATAGATGTTTTTAAGACGATTCCGTTATTACTGTACTATTCAAATTAATTTAAGTCAACTTTTTTTAAATCAATGCATAAATTCAAGTGTAGAACTACAATACATGTTGGACAGAAGAGCAAGTAAAAGCAAATAAAAAAGTAGAAGGACAGAGCCTTCATAGGGTATAGTTAAGTTGCGACACCAACAAACCCAAAGTGGCATGGTTCAAACGCCGTGGTGTGCGGGTAGAGTGCGTGCAGACAGACAATGGTATTGAGTTTGCCAACCGTTTTTCGACCAACAAGAAGGACCGGCTCACACGCTTTGAGCTGGGACCGCGACTGTGTGAAACTTTTTCTGTAAATAGCTACAAAGTATAAGTCTTCTATGATAAAATCTAAATCATAGGAGGCCTATTATTATAGCAAGAGAAAAGAAACCGATACATAAGGTCGTTATGACCGAAGGAAATCCCAGCGTTCTGACAGTGACGACTACCGCAATGGATATAAGAGCAAAAGAGTTAACAGCAGTTATGGGACAATGGATATTCAGGTTCCCTAGGATCGCAAATCTACGTTTGAACCACAAGTTGTCCGCAAGCGTCAGAAGGCTTCATTTCCGACGTAACAGACAAAATCCTGCCCCAGATTGAAGACTGGCAGAAACGTCTGCTGTCGGAGGTTTATCCAGTACTCTATATCGATGCTATTCATTATTCTGTCCGGGATAATGGAGTAATCCGGAAACTGGCGGCCTATGTGATTCTGGGGAACAATCTGGACGGTCAGAAAGAGGTTCTGACCATTCAGGTGGAAGACAACGAAAGCGCAAAATACTGGCTTTCTGTGCTGAATGAATTGAAAAAACGCGGAGTAAAAGATATCCTGGTCCTCTGCGCCGATGAGCTGAGCGGAATCAAAGAAGCAATCGCCGCGACATACCCTGAAATACGTGGCAGATAAAGACCGCAAGCCATTTGCCAATGATTTAAAGACCATTTACCATGCGCCATCAGAAGAGCAGGCTCTGGAAGCTCTGGAGAAGGTAAGAGAAAAATGGTCTGTGAAATATCCGATCTTTTAAAAGCCCTTTATCTGGCGACTTTTGAAGCTACAAAAAAATGGACCATGCCGATCCGGAATTGGGGACAGGTATATGGGGAGCTGAGCATCATGTACGAAGGCAGGCTCCCAGAGTAAGAGATCTCTGATTAACACCCTCCGAAGAAACAAGTTCTTTCGGAGGGTGTTTTTCTAAACTTCCTTATCTGGTGTTGCCAATGCCGAGACACTCTTTACTATGTTTCATCTGGAATTTTCAACCTGCGCTTTGACAAGTCCCGTATAAACACCGCCCCGTGCGTAGAGCTCCTCATGCGTTCCTTGTTCCGCTACCTGACCGTCTACCAAAACAAAAATCACATCGCAATTTTCAATCGTAGAAAGCCGGTGAGCAATGAAAATCGAGGTGCGACCCTGCGAGATATTTTCAATAGATCGCTGGATCATTTCTTCCGTATTCGTATCGATATGCGCCGTTGCCTCATCGAGCACTAAAATTGCCGGATCATGCGCAATCGCTCGCGCAAACGAAAGCAGCTGTCTCTGTCCTGTCGAGAAATTAAGGCCTTGCTCTGTTACCGGCGTCTTTAGCCCGCCCAGTTCATTAACAAAATCGGCAGCCTCTGAGATTTCCAGCGCTTTTTCCATGGTATCCTCCGGCAGACTGGCATGCATATCCAGATTTTCCGCAATATCGCCGCTAAACAGGAAAACATCCTGCATAACCGTTGAAACGCCTTGCCGCAAATCTCGCAGCTTCCAGTCTTCAATGGGGACGCCGTCAACCAAAATTTGTCCTTTTTGAATTTTATAATACCGGCTTATCAAATTGATAATCGTAGATTTACCCACACCGGTATGTCCTACAAAAGCCACCTTTTGACCAACCTCTACCTTAAAGCTGATTCCTTTCAGCACCCAATCTTCATCGTTATACGCAAACCAGACGTCTCTAAATTCTACCGTTCCGTGCACCGGTCCGCCATGCGTTCCAGCCTCCGGGTCTTCCAGGTCTGTTTCGTCCAGAATCTCGTAGATTCGATCTGTAGAAACCAGTGCCGACTGAATGGTCGTATATTTTTCTGCCAAATCATTAATCGGCTCAAAGAACTGCTTTACATAATTCGTAAACGCATAGAGCACGCCGACTTCAAGGTAGCCTCCCGTAATTCGACCCATACCATACACAATAAGCAGCGCAATAACCAGGTTGTTAATTACTTCCATGGTCGGCCGCAAAAACGAATTCAAGAACACCTGCGTAGTTGTCGTTTTAAAATACGCGTTATTCAGTTCGCGAAATTCTTTTAGTTTATTAAATTGGCGATTAAACGCCTGCACAATACGCATACCCGATATATTCTCCGCAAAGAAGCCGTTGATCTGGCTAATAATTGCCTTCATGCGCTTAAAGTTTCTTTTAATCACTTTTTTAAGCGAAATCGTAAGCAGTACAATCAGCGGCACACCGGTAAACGCTACCAGCGCCAACTGTGGATCCATGATAAACATCATGACCAAAATTCCCAGCAGCAAAAAGACATCCTTAAACAGATTGATTAACACGTCGGAATAAAACTCATTGACCGTCTCTACATCGTTCGTAGCGCGCGTAATCAGACGCCCTGTACCAAACCGATCCAACAATTTCATGGGCATGTGCAAAATTTTGTCGAACACTTTTTGCCGCATATCATTCAGAATTTTCTGCGACACCCGGGCCAATAGCCGCACCTGCGTCATAGAGAAAAGCGCTCCGGCCAGCGCCACAATGAAGTACGCAATGCCCATGCCCGTAATCGAAAACAGTCCGCTTTGTTCAGACGTGCCCACCAGGAAGTTATCAATCACAATAGCCGCCACATACGGTTTAAGCAAATCCGCTAAGTTCACCAAAATTACACAGACAACGCAAATCAGCAGTTTGCCCATATAGGGCTTCATAAGGAGCGATAAGCGCACAAAACTAGATTGTTTCTTTTGATTAGCCTTCATGTTGCGTTCCCTCCTTAGACTGTTTTTCATAGGTTTCTGCATAAATTCCATGCCTTGCCATTAGCTCCTGATGCGTCCCCGACTCTACTACGCGCCCGTCTTCCATAAACAGAATCAAATCAGCGCCTCGAATAGCCGACAACCGGTGACTAATCACAATCGAGGTTTTTTCCTTAAGCACCCCATTGATATTGTCGACAATTTTCTTTTCTGTAATATTATCGACAGCCGACAGCGTATCGTCTAAAATAAGCAGGTTCGGATCACGCACCAGCGCGCGGGCCAGCGAAATTCTCTGCTTCTGGCCGCCGGACAGGCGCGTTCCCCTTTCGCCAACCTCCGTATCGTATCCCTCGGGAAACTCTTCAATTTCGCTATTGATATTGGCTAAATCCGCCGCCTTTTGCACCTCAGTCAGGTTGGCGTCAGGCGTATAGAACGCAATATCTTTCTCAATCGTTGTCGAGAACAAAAAACCGTCTTGCGGCACATACCCGGCCGCCTGCCGAATGGCCTTAGCCGGAATATCGCAAATATCCTTCCCGTCAATAAACAGCGTACCCCGCGGCGCCTCAAAGAATTTAAGCAGCAAACCGACCAAAGTAGATTTTCCGCTGCCCGTCTTACCCGTGATACCCAGCGTACCACCGGCCGGCAGCTTAAAGGTAATCCCCTCCAGCGCCGGCTTCTCCGCATCCGGGTAAGTAAAGCTAAGATTTTTAGCCTCAATCGAGCCGCAGATTTCTTCTTCATAATCGCCTTGCTCCTCTTCCGGTACGCTCGGCTCACTAAAAATAGCGTTCAGCCGTTTATAAGAGGCCAGTCCTCTATGTAACATATTGATAATACGACCTAAAGCCACTACCGGATTTTGAATCAGCAGCAAATACCCCAGAAACGCTACCAGCTCGCCCAGCGCGATGGTTCCGTTCATAACCAATTGACCGCCATACACCAGACTTACCGCATAGCTAAGTCCAAACGTAATAACCGTAATCGGATTGAGCCAGGCCGATGTATCCGTTAGCTTAACATTCGCCCGCATCATATCTTCTGAAGTGCGCTCAAATTCATGCTGCCATTCTTTTTCCCGCGCAAAGGTTTTAACCACCCGCACGCCCATAATGGATTCATTCACGAAGCCGGACAAATTAGAAAACAGCTCCTGCACGCGGCGAAACCGCTTTTGTACCAGATTCCCGATAATAATAATCGAAACTACGGCAATCGGAATCGGAATCAGAGCTAAAAACGTTAACCGCCCGTTAACTTCGGTAATCATAGACCAAATCGAAAGACCACCCGTAATAATGCCATTGAGCCCCTGCGCCAGCGCCGGCCCAAATGTCATGCGCACCGCGCCAACGTCGTTAATCGCATAAGCCAAAAGATCTCCCGAGCGCTGCTTGGAGAAAAAGGAAATCGGCATGCTCTGCAATTTCACAAACAATTCCTCGCGCAGAAAGCATTCCAGCGAACGCGCATTACGAACAATCAGCATACGCCAGATAAACCGGGTGGCAAACACACCCAGCGCAATCAGGAGAATAAGCCCGGCCTGGCGCCACACCATACCGGCATCCGGCGACGGCTGCTCCAGCATATCAATCGCATCGCCCAGCGCCGTAGGCGACAGCGTTTGTATCCGCGAATTAATCGCCAGAAACAAAATACCCGGAATATAAAGCCATCCGTATCTTTTTAAAAACTTCTTGATTACCATATACCTTCCTCACTCTATCCTTTTTTAAAAGTCCTTTAATATGATACTGCTTTTTTAAATGACTGTCAATAGAATTTGTTGCTCTTGCAACCATTTTTTCTAAAAAAGGTATTTCGTAGTAAGAAAAGTATAAACCTACCGCCGCTAGTAATATCGGCAGCGCGCGCGTTTTTTCCTTTTAGGCATGAGATTCACAGGCCTGATACTGCGCAACCACTTGCTCCCATACCGCTTCCTTGCCCCGTTCATTCAGCACCTCATGCCGCATACCCGGATACGCCGACACCTGCACGTGCCTGTATCCGCGTGCGCGCAAAAAATCCGCCGCATCCAGTAACCCGCTGATTCCATTCATGCACGGATCGTCCGCCCCCGATATCATTAAAATCGGAAGCTCCGGATTACCAACCCGCCATCCCTCTTTCTGATAACACCGCCGCACCAGCTTAAACAACGCTTCATAACCATTTAACGTAAACGTAAACCGGCACAGCGGGTTTGCATCATACGCCTCCACCACGGCCATATCCGAACAAATCCAGGCATTATCCGAAGTAGCTGGTTGAAACTTCTGATTATAAGCGCCAAACGCCAGCTTCGTCAAAAACCGGCTCCTGTGCCGCTCGCCCACCAAACACGTTAACGCTCTTGCCAGCCATACGCCCACCGGCGCCAGCGCATTAGCGCCCACGCAGCCCAGCACCGTAAGCGAGGCCATCTCGTCGTCCCAGCGCTGCAGCAAACAGCGTACAATCAGAGACCCCATGCTATGTCCCAGCACATGCACCGGCATGGCCGGAAACAACTTCTTGGTTTCCATAAGCATCTGATGCGCATCTGAAATCAGAGCCTGGTCGCCCTCCGGGCCCATATATCCCAAATCCTTTCGCGATGCCACGCTATGCCCGTGCCCCCGGTGGTCGTAAATCACGCAGGCATAGCCATGCGCCGCCAAATAGCGCATGGTTTTCGCATACCGCTCTTTATGCTCGCTCATGCCATGAACCAAAAGCACGACGCCGCGCAGCGCGGTGCCCTTTGGCGGCATAACCCGCGCCGCATGCA
>CALWPV010000115.1 GCA_944383515.1 uncultured Clostridia bacterium | reverse complement strand
GTCAGCGTCAGCAAATTGCGCTGGCGCGGGGCGAGCTTAAACAGGCGCCCCTTTATCTGTTAGACGAACCCCTGGCGAACCTAGATTCGGTTACTGAAAATAGAATCTGGACACAGGCGAAAGCAATTCTTGCCGGCCGCACCGTGCTCTTGGTTGAACACCGCCTCGAGGCAGTGAAAGACAGCGACTGCATTTATTATATTGAAAATGGCACGGCCGTAGAGCAGGGTACGCATGCGCAGCTGCTTGAGAGGGGCGGCGCCTATGCGGCGCTTTACCAAAAGCAAACCAGAGAAGGAGGGGCAACGGCATGAATACAAGAGTTACTAGTGCAACGCGCGCGGTAAAGAAAAACCATAGCGCGTTATGGCGCTTGGCGCTGCAGGGCGAGCTGCTTTGCTATGTGCTAGGCATTATGTTGCAATCGGTTAAAGATCTGCTGGAATCTGTGCTCAGCGGCCAATTATACCGTATTGTGATTAATTTAAGTACCGGCGCTTCCTTTCAAAACGCGGTTTGGCAAATGCTCCTTCTAACGGGATGTTTACTTTTAGTAGCCGGCCTGATGCTGGCCGGAAGCGCGCTGAACATGAAAAGCAGCGCCAGAGCCGATAGGAGAATACGCAGCGCGCTGCTGCATACGCTTTGTCATATACAAGAAGGAACCAGGGCGGCGCAAGGGCTGGGCTATTGGACCAACCTTATGGGGCGCGATTTAGACATAACGGGCGAGAGCTATAAAACCAAGTGGCCGTCTATGGCGGCTCGCGCGGTTAGCGTTGCCGGTGGCATTCTTATTTTATTAACCTATAGTTTTTCGCTCACTCTCTTTTGTATCGGCTGCGGCATGCTTTATTTTGTTCTGATCTATAGCTTGCGCGCCAGAGCGGGCCGCATTCAGAAACAGTCGTTTCAAAAGCTGGAAGCGTGCAGCCGGTTTATGGGCGAAATGCTAAAAGGGCTTCCCGTCATTTATTTTTATCAGCTAAAAGAATATTTTAGTCAGAAATATCAGGGCCAGATTCATAGTTATTTACAGGTAGGCAGGCAAAACGCTCGTATGTCTACCCTGGCCATGGGGCTGCGAAACTTTGGCTACAGTTTTTCTTACGTGGGCATTTTAATTTTTGGTCTTGCGCTCGTTAACGCTGGCTCCCTTTCTATTGGTGACTTTATGTATTTGTGGTCCATTGGTATAGGCGTAGCCTATGGCATGCAGTCTTTAGGAACGCAGATTTTAGAATACCAAGAAAATCAGGCCGCCATTCAGCATATAGAAGAAGCGCTCTCTCTTCCGGTAGAAACCGGAGGGCAAGAAGCGGTGACAGGCTATGATTTGCAGTGGGAGCAGGTCAGTTTTGGGTATACAGAGCAAACTCCCATTTTGCACCAGATTAGCCTGCAAATTCCGCAGGGGCAGAAGGTTGCCATTGTTGGAGCGTCAGGAAGTGGCAAAACAACTATGATTCGTCTGCTCTTGGGGCTGTATCGTCCAACAAAAGGCGACATTCGAGTGGGAGACGTATCGATAACACAGGCCAGCCTTACTTCGCTACGCGATCAGCTTGCCTACTTGCCGCAGTCGCCTTTTCTCTTTGACGAAACCATTCGGGAGAACCTGCGGTATAGCCGGCCGCAGGCTTCGGAGGAGGAGCTGGAACAGGCGCTGGCCTGGGCGGGACTTTCGGACCTGCTGTCACGCTTGCCGCAAAAGCTCGATACCGTTGTGGGGCCTAATGGGTCTAAACTTTCTGGCGGTGAAAGACAGCGGCTGGGTCTAGCCCGGTGTTATTTACGCGGCGCGAATATTTTTATTATGGACGAAATGACCTCGGCGCTGGATGCGAAGCTAGAAGAAGAAATTGTTTCGCGTTTGTTTTCTTTGCGGGATAAAACAGTTATTTGTATTACGCATAAGCTGGCTGCCGCCAGGTTGGCGGATCGCATTTTGGTTATGGATCAGGGCCGGATTGTAGAGGACGGATCGCACGAGACGCTGCTTCAGCAACAAGGGGTGTATTATCGTTTGACAAAGGGAGAGGAAAAATAGCATGAAAGTATCTGTAATTATGCCAATGTATAATCGGGAGAGCGTGGTGAAGGAAGCGGTAGAGAGTATTCTTAACCAAACAATGGGTGATTTAGAGCTGATTGTGCTGGACGACTGCTCGACGGATCATAGCGTTGAGGTGGTAGAAAGTATCCGAGATTCGCGCGTTCGGCTGGTTAAGGCACCGTTTAAGACGAATATTCCTATGTTAAGAAATGCGGGGCTTGGCATGGCGCAGGGCGAGTACGTGGGTTATATGGATTCCGACGACATTGCGGCGCCAGAGCGCCTGGAGCTGGAGTGCGCATTTTTAGACGAGAATCCGGAGTACGGCGTGGTAAGTGGTTACCACCGCACGTTTGGAAAATCGGAAAGTTTGGTTACGCTTCCGCTAACTCACGAGGAGATTGTGGGAGCGCTGCCAGTACGCTGCGTTATGGGTAACGGTTCTTGCCTCATACGCCGCGAGCTGGCGGTTAGCGTAGGGCTGAGGCCGGAATATTTTGTTTGTGAAGACTATGCGTTTTGGGTGGATTTAATTGGCCGCACCAAGTTTGCAAATTTGGATCAGGTTTTGCTGCATGTGCGATACTGGGATCAGCAGACGACAACGGGGTCGTGGTCTAGCCCCTATAAGCTAACGCTGCGGCGTTCCATTTTAAGGGAAATTCATAAAACAGCGTTTGAGCGCTTGGGTGTGGCTATGAGCGAAGAGGAAGTAAGCCGGTATAGTTATTACATGGGAGATACTGCCCGTTTCAATACGTATACCGAATCCGATATCCCCGCGGTGCGGGCGATCATTGACACGGTGACTAGCCGTTTGCAGGCCGTACATCCGGAGTACGTAGAGAGCTTCCGAGAGTCCGCGGAGCGGAAAATAGGCTGGATTTGCGAGCTTGTATAGCTGTGGTTGAAATATCTTGACAAGCACTCTTCTCTACGGTATAATCCTTCCGTAAATAAAAAGTGAATATTCCACAAACCCGCCGGGGTTTGGGGGTTGGCTTAAGAGCTAACGCCCCATGACTTTGCATCGATAGGCCGTAGAAGATGCAGAGCCGTGGGGCGTTTTATTTTGCCTTTGGGGGGATTTGAAGTATGCACTTATGGAAAGAATTTGTTAAGTACACGTCGCTGAATGTGCTGGGCATGTTGGCCCTTTCCTGCTACATATTAGCGGACACTTTTTTTGTATCGCAGGGACTGGGAACGAATGGACTTACAGCGCTTAATCTGGCGATACCTATTTACAGTTTTATTCACGGCAGTGGGCTTATGATCGGCATGGGTGGCGCGACAAAGTAT
>CALWPV010000114.1 GCA_944383515.1 uncultured Clostridia bacterium | reverse complement strand
ACTACGTCATACCGCTCCACCTGCGCCGCCCGCTGCGGATATTTATGATCGGCAACATGCATATACTTAACCGGCAAACCCAGCCTTTTACAAGCCTGACTCAGCTGCCTGCCGTAGCGCCTCATTGCTTCATGCTCATCGGGATACGACGCCATAAACAAACACCGGGCCGCCGTTTGGGGCCAGCGCTCTGCCAGCATCCGGCTCAAGCCGTGTTCCTCATGCCTTTGCCTGTTGTTTCGGGGAAGGGAAGCGCCAAAATTACTCGTTAAAAACAAATGATACATACGAATCCTCCACGCCAATACTATTCTTCCAAAACTAGCTGCTGCTCAAATAGCTCCGCGTGCTCCACTAGGGTTTGTTCTCCCACGTAATACACTGTCATCAGCTGATCGGCTTTACGTAAAAACAAATATTGTACGTTATTAGAGGAAGCGCTGTACGCTTCGTCACAGCCGGCTACACTAATCGGCTTCGCTATGAGGCGGCTATTCCAGCTTAGACTGGCCGTCATGACGGCCCGCAGCAAAGTCGATCCCATGCCCTCAAAACGCACCTGGTACTGGCGTATCTGCATAACCGGCACATAATCATTGGCCTTCTGACCGCTCAGCGTAATTTCCAGCTGCTCGGGCACTAACCAAGAAGTTTTATACTGCGCGGTATTGCCATATTCCTTCCGATATTCGGAATAATCCAGCGCTTCTCCTTCCAGCTTATCTAAGGTCACATACGAAAGATCGGTTTGAGAAACCGGCTTTTCCCAGCTTTGGGCCGCGCCAAGTCCCCAGAGAATGCCTTCGCTGGCCATGAGTAAAAAGAAGAGCATGTAAAGAATCTTGCGTACCGGCCTGCGCCTTGCGGTATCTCGCTGCTCTTTTGCATACTGCTTAAGCCACCGATACCGTTTAACGTCGGTCCTGATCTGCATAATCTCCCAAAAAAGCAATACCACAATCGCTCCCATGAGCGCATCGTTTAAAACAAGGGTGGGAAGCTGTCCCGGTGCTGCCAGCGTGCAAATTAACACAAAGACCGTAATCCAAAATATAAATTCTGCAATGCGAATTCCAATGCCGCGCAACGCTTTTTTTACTTCCTGCTGCATCGCTTCCTGATTATTGACCCACCGCGGCCCTTCCTTCTCCGCTTCAGACCGATAAATAAACCAACGCATTTTTGTTCCTGTTACCAAGCGCCACCCCAAAGATTCAATTCTTTCTTGCTCTTGATCAGCTCCAGGAACAACAAAATACCATGCGACCTGCGGCGCCTGCTGACTAAAGGTAGCCGTAAAATACCCGGCCTTCTGCAATCTATATCCCTTGGCTTCCATGGTCTGAAGCCAGATCTCCATACCAGCAAAATCATAAGGATCGATCGGAATCAACATTTTCATGATTTAACCTCCTCTGACTGGTTCATGATCTCCGAATGCAAAATACCGTCAAGCAGCGTATGCGCCTCTATACGGATTTGCTCTAGCTTCTCCTGATCATGGTAGCATTCCACAATATAGGCCCAAAGGCCATTACAGATAAACGCAGAGAATCGCCTGCTGTTGACTTTGGGCTTTAGTTTGCTTTGTTCCGTTTCAATACAGGAGATCACTCGGTCTAAAATGCGTTGATAAAACGAATAAAACAGCTCTGGATTACGCCGCTGTGAAATTTGCTGCAAAAAATCACCATGCATAGTAAATAAGCTCAAAATACAGTCCAGCATATTCTGGTACGTTTGCCGCGCATCCTGCTGCTCGTTATTCTGAGCCTGCAAAGACTCAAATGACTGAGAAGCCTGCTTTAACAGCTCCTCTTCAATTTGCTTTAATAAATCGTATTTATCATGATAATGCGCATAGAAAGTAATACGGCTAATCTGCGCTTTTTGACATAGCTCCGTTACATTGATCCGGTCAAACGCTTTAGTTTGCAGCATTTCAATAAAAGCCTGTTGAATCCGGTTTTTCGTTTTAATAATGCGAATATCTTCCATACAAATTGAGTGATATAGTTATGCTCCTTTCGGTCAGGAATGACTTCCCTTGTATTGGGTCTGAACCCTGATCCAGAGATTCAAATCATTAAGATTTATTTAAGAACCATCTTGCATCTTTCTTTCTTGTATGTTATTATAACATCTGTATAAATATCTGTCAATTTTCAAGGGAGGTTACTGTATATGAATGCGTTCATTTTAAGCTGCTGCTCAACCGCCGACCTTAGCGAACAGCATTTTGTCAGTCGCAATATCCATTATATCTGTTTTCATTTTTCCATTAATGGAATGTCGTATCTCGACGATTTGGGGAAGAGCATTCCCTTCGATCAGTTCTATCAGGCTATGGCCGGTGGCGCCGAAACCAAGACTTCACAAATCAATGTTGAAGAATACGTACAGTATTTTACTCCCTTTTTAGAAGCCGGGCAAGACGTTCTGCATATTTCCCTGTCTTCCGGCTTGTCGGGCACCTATAATTCCGCTTGTATCGCTCGCGATATGTTAAAAGAGAAATATCCCCAGCGTAAAATTTATGTTGTCGATTCCCTGGGAGCTTCTTCCGGTTACGGACTGCTCATGGACCGCCTCGCCGATTTGCGCGACGAAGGACATTCGATTGACGAGGTCTACCAATGGGCCGAAGAGCATAAACTCGAGGTTCACCATTGGTTCTTCTCTACCGATTTGTCTTTTTATGTAAAAGGCGGTCGCATTTCCAAAGCCTCGGGCTGGTTTGGCACGGTTTTGCATATTTGTCCGCTCCTGAATATGGACGACCAGGGTAAACTCATTCCCCGGTTTAAAGTGCGGGGCGTGACCGCTGTTACGCATCGCATTGTCGAAAAAATGAAGGAATATGCGCAGGGCAGATTAGCCTACGCCGATAAATGCTATATTTCTCACTCTGCGTTCTACGATCAGGCCCGCCAAGTTGCCTCGCTGGTAGAAGCCGCCTTTCCCCATTTAAAAGGTAAGGTTTTAATCAATCCGATTGGCACTACCATTGGCAGCCACACAGGGCCGGGAACAATTGCTCTATTTTTCTGGGGCTCTCGGCGTTCCTCTTAACTAGCGTTTATAAAAAATCCCGTAAAATCCAAGGATTTCACGGGATTTTTTTATTCGGTTCTACTTTGTTTCCAGCGCCGAATTTGTTCCAAACGCTCGCTTACTTCTTTTTCTTTTCCTGACTGCGTGGGCTGATAATAACAATGTCCCTGCAGCGCCTCCGGAAGACAGGGCATAACCGTTAGCTTTTCTTCTGCATCGTGCGCGTACTGATACCCCTCGCCATAATGCAGCTCCTTCATAAGCTGCGTTGGCGCGTTGCGAATCTGCAGCGGCACCGGCTCCGCAGGGTATGCCTTTGCATCGTCCTTTCCTTTTAAACAGGCTACATAAGCCGCATTCGATTTCGGCGCCATAGACAAATAAATGACGACATGCGTTAAATTTACATCACACTCCGGCATACCGTTAAAATGACACGCCTGATAGGCTGCGACCGCGAGCGGCAGCGCCTGGCTATCGGCCATGCCAATATCCTCACTGGCAAACCGAATAAGCCGGCGGGCAATATATAAAGGCTCCTCTCCCCCTTGCAGCATACGGTGCAAATAATACACAGCCGCGTCGGGATCACTGTTACGCATCGATTTATGCAGCGCCGAAATCAGATTATAATGTTCCTCGCCATTTTTGTCGTACAAGAGCGAGCGCTGATTTAAGCACTGATGCAGCACTTCGTCTGTAACCGTAATAGCCTCCCGGCTAATTTCACCGTTAAGCACAGCCATTTCCAGCGTGCTGAGCGCCATGCGCGCGTCTCCACCCGCAAAGCGGGCAATTGCCCGTAATTGTTCCTCTGAAATAGCCACAGGCTGATCGCCATAGCCCTGGGAATGGCGCAGCGCCCGCACAAGCAGCTGCATCATTTCGTCTTCGCTAAGCGCCTGCAACACAAAAACGCGGCAGCGAGACAAAAGGGCGCTGTTAATCTCAAACGAGGGATTTTCCGTTGTCGCGCCTACCAAAATAATGCTGCCTTTTTCTACAAATGGCAGAAAAGCGTCTTGCTGCGCTTTATTAAAGCGGTGGATTTCGTCTACAAACAGCAGCGTGCGGCGCCCCATGCGCCGGCTTACATCGGCTCTGGCCATAACCTCTTTAATCTCTTTGATTCCGCTTGTGACCGCGCTAAAATCGACAAATTCGGCTTTGGTATGGTTGGCAATCACCCTGGCGAGCGTGGTTTTGCCAACGCCAGGTGGTCCCCAGAAAATCATAGAGCTAATCTGATCGTTTTCAATAAGACGGCGCAAAATCTTTCCCGGACCCAGCAAATGCTGTTGGCCCACTATATCTTCTAACCGCTGCGGCCTAAGCCGGCTGGCCAGCGGCGCCAAGCTTACTCGTTCTTCAAAGAGATTCATTTGGTCCATGGTTTAATGCCTCTGTCCTTGTTCTAAGCTTTTAAACAGTTTTCCCAAAACCACAATGGAAGCAATGGCCAAAATCAGCTCCGAAAAAGGCTGAGCATAGGCCATACCAAATAACGGAAAGAGCCGATTGAGTACAATAATGGCCGGAATTTCTAGCACAATTTTACGCAAAATCGCGAAAACAAGTGCATTGCGTCCCAGACCGCAGGCCTGAAAAACGCCGACAGCCAAAAAGTCGATACACAAAAACGGCAGTGCCAAACAGAAGCCGCGCATGAACCGGCTTCCATATAGAACAATTTGATCGTTGTCCATAAACAGGCGGATCAGGCCCTCAGCCCCCACTAGGAAGCATACCATAACCACGAGAAGGGCAATTAAAGACATGCGGGCCGTAAAGAAAAAGCCTTTTTTCATACGCTGACTATTGCCGCTGGAATAGTTATAACTAATGAGAGGCATAATGCCCTGCGATAACCCCATAGCCACCTGAAAAGGAACGTTGTTAATTTTTTGCGCAATACCCATAGCGGCTACGGCGTCGGAGCCAAACGCAGACGTAAAATTGTTCAGCACCGTCATACCGGTTACATTTAGCAAATTCTGAATCGAGGCCGGAATTCCTACGCCGCAAATCCCGAAAATAATAGATCTGCGCGGGCGAAACATGGCCGGATTGATGCAAACATACGTTTTTCCTCTTTTAATATACAGCAGTACAAAAAAGTACAGGCAGGCTACGCAGTTGGAAATAAACGTGGCGAGTCCGGCGCCTTCGGCTCCCATATTAAAGCCCCACGGCAATACAAAAATAGGGTCTAAAATAATATTTAAAATACAGCCGCTCATGGTTCCAATGCTGGCATGCAAAGAAGAGCCCTCTGCCCGAACCAAATAGGCCATTACAACATTTAAAATAGCCGGCACCGCTCCTAAATATACGGTCCATAACATATACCCCACGGTTGCGTCTTTCGTTTCCGCGCTGGCGCCAAGCAAATTCAGCAGTGGATCGCCCGCCGCCGTGCACAAAATTGAGAAAATAACCGCACAAATGAGCGTACAGTAAAAGCCAACCGCCGAGCTGCGCCGCACCGTATCATAATCTCGGCGTCCTAGGGCCCGGCTCATCATGCTAGACGTTCCTACGCCGAATAGGTTATTGATCGCATTAAACGCTAACATAACCGGCGCTGCCAGTGTTACCGCCGCGTTTTGAATAGGATCGTTTAACATGCCAACAAAATATGTATCGGCCAAATTGTAAATAACCATAACCAAAGAGCTGAGCACTGTGGGCACACAAAGTTTCACAACTGCTTTGGAAATAGGCATTTCTTCAAATAAATAGACTTTTGAATCTTTTTCCATTTTCTCTCCATTCCAGCATAAAAAGGAGGCCGGGCGTCCAGCCTCCTTTTTATGTCTATTGCGTTAAAATTATGCTTCTAAAGTCGCAGCGATCTTTTCCAGCTCTTTGATAATTTCAATATGCTGAGGGCAGCGGCTCTCACAGCTGCCGCAATGCAAGCATTCCGAGGCGCGACCACGGTCTTTGACTACATTCTCATAGCTGCGCTGATCTGCTTCCAAATTACCAAAGGTCATGTAATGATTCATTGTGCTGAAAATTCTTGGAATATTGATCTTCATGGGGCAATCATCGACACAATATTGACATGCCGTACAAGGAATTTTGGGCGCCCGATTGAAAATTTCAACCACTTCGGCAATGACCGCTCTTTCCTTATCGGTAAGCGGTTTGAAATCCTTCATATAAGAAGTATTATCCTGCAACTGCTCCTCATTACTCATACCCGAAAGTACGGTAACCAGCCCTTCTAAAGAAGCCGCGTAACGAATGGCCCAAGACGCCACGGAAGCCTCCGGATTGGCCTGTTTAAATTTGGCCTCCAGCTCTTCAGACATAGCCGCCAATGATCCGCCTTTTACCGGCTCCATAATAATGACCGGCACATTGTGTTTTCTAGCCACCTCATAACAGAGACGGGACTGCACATTGTCGCTCTCCCAGTCTGCATAGTTAATCTGCAGCTGCACAAACTCGGCTTCCGGATGATTCGTTAAAATTTCATCCAGCACCGCGGCGCTATCGTGGAATGAAAAACCAATATGCTTAATCAGCCCTTTTGCCTTCATTTCCTGAATAAACTTCCAGCCGCCCGTCTCATCCGCTTTTTTCGCAGAATCCTTGTTGAGCGCATGCAGCAAATAGAAATCGAAATATCCCGCCTGAGTACGCTCCAGCGATTCATTAAAAATCGGCTGATAATCTGCGTACTCTTTAATGGGGTGCATAGGCATTTTGGTTGCCAGCTGGAAAGATTCCCTCGGGTAGCGGCTAACAACCGCGTCACAAATGGCCCTCTCTGATTTTCCGTTCATGTATACATATGCGGTATCAAAATAAGAAAAGCCAAGCTCCATATAATGATCCACCATTTTTTTGGTTTGCTCTATATCGACTTCTTCACCGTTCATCGGCAGGCGCATAAAACCAAACCCTAGTTTTTTAATGTCTTCACCCAAGTAGCTCATTCCTGTTACCTCCTATAAAAAATATATGCTTTAAGCAAGGTTGCTCTTAGCTTACTTATATCATGCGGCTATACACATTGGGCGTATCTTGCTCAATCACCTGTGCATGGCAGCATTTTTCATAAAACCCTACCGGACCGGCCGCGCCAATAATCGCATACCCATAGCCCATTTCCCGCAGGCCCTCCATGCTTTGTAAAAGTAGCGCTAGGCCAATGCCCTGTCCGCGCTCTTCTTCCAGCACGCCGGTAGGCCCAAAATAATCTTTAGCCGTTGCGTCATAACAGGCAAAGCCCAGCAGCTGACGATCGCGAACCGCAATAAAGCAGCTAACCGGCTGATTGCTAAACGCAGCGGATACTTCGCTGGCCCATCCCTCGCCAAAGTGCTCACGGGCAAACTGCATTACTTTATGGCGATCAGGCGCCAGAGCCCTGTGTATGACAATTCCTTTTTGCCTTAACTTTTCCAGATTCTCCTGATTGGAAGGCAGTCTATATAAATTCACTAACATATCTGGCATATCCCGTTTATTCCTCCCTTCTATTCGGATATAACGGAAAACGTTCCGTTAGCGCTTCCACCATGGCGCGTACACGGCCGGCTGGGTGCAGCGGATCGGTCAGCATACAATCGATCATACCGGCAATTTGATCCATTTCGGTCTCTTTCATGCCACGCGTAGTCACCGCCGGCGTTCCTAAACGAATGCCACTGGTAATCCAGGGCTTTTCGGTATCAAAAGGAATGGCATTTTTATTACAGGTAATATATGCCTCGTCTAAATATGCTTCTGCTTTTTTCCCTGTTAATGCCTTACTGCGCAAATTAACCAACATAACATGAGTATCTGTGCCACCGGAAACAATGGTAAATCCTCTTTTTTGCAGTCCACCGGCCAGCGCCTTCGCATTCGCCACCACCTGTCTTTGGTACTCGACAAACGACGGCTGCAGCGCTTCTTTAAAACTAACGGCCTTAGCGGCAATCACGTGACACAAGGGCCCGCCCTGAATGCCTGGAAAAACAGCCTTATTGATTGCAGTGGCAATGGCTTCGTCGTTACATAAAATCATACCGCCCCGAGGGCCGCGCAGCGTCTTATGGGTTGTTGTTGTAACCACGTGCGCATACGGCACGGGGCTTGGGTGCAGCCCTGCCGCCACCAAACCGGCAATATGCGCCATATCCACCATAAGAAAAGCGCCTACCTCATCGGCAATTTCTCTAAATTGTTTAAAATCGATCACTCTGGAATAGGCGGAAGCACCCGCAATTATGAGGCGCGGCCGCTCCTTTTTCGCGATCTTCCGTACCATGTCGTAATCGATTTGTTCTGTCTCACGATTCACACCATAGCTAACAATTCGGTATTGCGCCCCCGATATATTTACCGGACTGCCATGCGTCAAATGCCCGCCATGCGCCAAATTCATACCGAGTATCGTATCTCCCGGCTTTAAGAACGCATGATACACCGCGAAATTAGCCTGCGACCCCGAATGCGGTTGTACATTCACAAACGCGGCCTTAAACAATTGCTTGGCTCTGTCTATGGCCAGATTTTCTACCTGATCCACCACTTCACAGCCGCCATAATAGCGCTTGCCCGGATATCCCTCTGCATACTTGTTCGTTAACGGTGAACCCATAGCGGTCATCACGGCTTCCGACACAAAATTCTCTGAAGCAATCAATTCAATTTTATGGTGCTGCCGCTGCGTTTCCTGATCGATTAACTGCGCAATCTCAGGATCCGCGTTTTGTAAGCTTTTCAGTAAGTCCATTCCATCCTCCTGAAAACATAAACCTATAGTATTATTATAACACCACTCCTAGTAAATAGCAAATGATGTATTCCATGCAGTTGATGGAAAATTCCAAACGATGATTGCAAATTTTTCTTTCCTATAGTATAATCGGAGAAAATATCCACATTTACACTATGGAGATCATAATGAATCAACAAGAACGTATGGCGTACTGCGCCGCTAACTATAGACAAGTTTGTAAAATCGCCCTAAAAGCCGGCGAAATTATGGCCGCTCATGGCGCCGAGGCGTACCGTATTGAAGATACGGTCTGCCGCCTTTTAAAAACCACAGGATTCTCTTATGCCGAAGCGCATGTATCTGTCACGGGCTTATTTATTACGCTGTCCGATCCCTTTTTAGACCGCGAGGTTACCTTGGTCAAACGGATCAGTAACCGCGTCAATGACCTAAGCCAGATCTCGCAAGCGAACGAGATTTCACGCCGCTTTGTTTCTGGCGAGTTATCTATTGAAGAAGCTATTCAAGAGCTGGACGCTTTGGAAGGCAAACAGTATTATTCTCCACCTATTATTATTTTGAGTTTCGTTATTATTTCTTCTTTATTTACGTTTATGTTTGGCGGCTATCCCATGGACGCTGTCTGCTCAGCCATTGTCGGGCTGGTTGTCGGCATTGCCTATCACCTACTGGGAAAAATAATTCCTTTGGGGTTTGTGCGTGATTTTCTCGCCTCTGTTGTTTTGGGCATTGTATCGTTAGTGTTTGTCATTTTTATTCCCATTGGTCAGCACTTACAGCCTATAATCTCCGGCTCCATTATGCCTCTAGTTCCCGGCATGATGCTCACGGTTGCTATTCGCGATTTACTGCACGGCGACTACATGTCCGGTGTTTCCCGGGCTATCGAGGCTACCATCTGCGCGGTTTCGATCGCCGCCGGCGTCTCCATTGTTTTCCGCCTGTTTGAGCGCAGTTACGGTTTGCTTCTGTTAGAAACGCCGCCTACATGGTTTACTTGGGGACAGAACTGGTGGATTACGCCCGAAATGATTTTTCAGGCGGCCTGCTCTTTCTTCTCGACCATTACTTTTGTTATTCTTTTTAACGCCGAGCCTCGCCACCTGGTGTATTGTGGCTTGGTAGGCAGCGCTACCTGGTTTGTATATTATTTTGTTATTAAATATGTGCCCGGCATTGCTCTTTCTAATTTTCTGGCGGCTTTTACGGCCAGCATTATCTCGCTGCAGATGGCGCGAAAGCTCAAAGCTCCGGTTACCGTCTTTTTTACCGGCGGTATCTTCTGTATGGTACCGGGAGCCGGTATTTACCAAACCATGTACTATTTATTGGGCCGCGAATTATCCATTGGCGCCAACCGCCTTTTAAACACCTTAGAAGTAGCCGCACTCATTGCGATTGCCATTGCCGTTCATACCGCTTTCAGTACGTACTGGTATAAACGCCGGGCGCAAAAAAAAGCGCGATAAAACGCGCGGCAGTGCTCGTTTTCAACATAATATCTATTTATTTTTAAAAAACTCTATGCCAAGGATCGGTTCCTTAGCATAGAGTTTTTTGCTTTGCGTTGCGTTTTATTACGCCACAACAAAATTGATAATGCGCCCCGGCACGTAGATTTCTTTCCGAATTGTTTTTCCTTCCAAAATAGAAGCAATCTTTTCGTTCTGCTTAGCCGCCGCCAGCGCTTCTTCCTGTGACGCGTCTTTAGCAATTTGCACCGCCGATCTCATTTTACCATTGATCTGCACAGCAATTTCAATGGTCTGATCTACGGTCTTCGCCTCGTCATATTCCGGCCAAACAGACTGGAAAATATGGCCTTCAAAGCCCAGCGTCTCCCACATTTCTTCCGTCATATGAGGGGCTACCGGATTCAGCAGCTGCAAATACGTTTTCAGCTCTGCGCGGACCACGCTGCCCTGTTCGTAGAACTGATTCAGCAGTGCCATAAGAGCTGCAATTCCCGTATTAAATTTTAAGCTCTCAAAATCCTGACTTACTTTCTTAATCGTCCGGTGCATAGACGTTTCCATATTCGGCCGGTACTGATCGCCTTCCACCACCATGTCCTGCAGCTTCCAAACCCGCTCAGCAAACCGGCGGCAGCCTTTCACACCCTGGGTAGACCACGGCGCGGCCTTCTCGAAATCGCCGATAAACATCTCGTACAGCCGCATGGTGTCGGCGCCAAACTCCTCAACCACCTCATCGGGATTCACAACATTGCCTCTGGATTTTGACATTTTCACGCCATTTTCACCCAGAATCATACCATGAGAGGTTCTCTTCTGGTAAGGTTCCGGCGTGGGCACAATGCCCTGATCATACAGAAAGCGATGCCAGAAGCGCGAATAGAGCAGGTGAAGCGTTGTATGCTCCATACCGCCGTTGTACCAATCTACCGGTGACCAGTATTCCATCGCTTCGCGGCTTGCTAAAGCCTTGTCGTTATGCGGGTCCATATACCGCAGGAAATACCACGAAGACCCCGCCCACTGAGGCATGGTATCGGTTTCCCGCTTAGCAGGCCCGCCGCACACGGGACAGGTGGTATTGACCCATTCGGTCATCGACGCCAGCGGCGATTCGCCGTCGTCTCCCGGCTCATAGCTTTCTACTTCGGGAAGTAACAGCGGCAGCTGATCTTCCGGCAGCGGTACCCAGCCGCCACAGTGCTCACAGTATACCATGGGAATCGGCTCGCCCCAATAACGCTGACGAGAAAATACCCAGTCGCGCAGCTTATAGTTAACTTTTTTATGGCCAATGCCTTTGTCCGTTAACCACTCGACAATTGCCTTTTTGGCCTGCGCTACCGATAAACCGTTCAGAAAATCAGAGTTTACCATGGTGCCGGTAGCAATGTCGGTAAAGGCTTCTTCCTGCACCTGACCGCCTGCCACCACTTCAATAATGGGCAAATTAAACTTTTTAGCAAACTCCCAGTCGCGCGTATCATGCGCCGGCACGGCCATAATGGCGCCTGTGCCGTACGTCATTAAAACGTAATCGGAAATCCAGACCGGAATCTCTTTCTGGTTCACAGGGTTAATCGCCCGAATGCCTTTTAACTCGACACCCGTTTTTTCTTTAGCCAGCTCCGTACGCTCAAAATCCGATTTGCTCTTTGCGTACTCGCGATAAGCAAGCACTTCGTCGAAATTCTCGATTTGATCCTTCCACTCGTCAATATAGGGGTGTTCCGGCGAAATAACCATATAGGTTGCGCCAAATAACGTATCCGGACGGGTGGTATAAACGGTCAGCGTTTTACCGCCGACGGCAAAGTCTACCTCGGCGCCTTCCGAGCGTCCAATCCAGTTAATCTGCTGCGTTTTCACGCGGTCGATAAAATCCAGCCCTTCCAGGCCGTCAATCAGCTTCTGCGCATACTCCGTAATTTTCAGCATCCACTGCGTTTTCATGCGGTGCTCAACCGGCGTACCGCAGCGCTCGCACACGCCGCTTACCACTTCTTCATTGGCCAACCCGCATTTGCAAGACGGGCACCAGTTAACCGACATTTCTTTTTTATAGGCAAGACCCTTTTTAAACAGCTGTAAAAAGATCCACTGCGTCCATTTGTAATACTGCGGATCGGTGGTGTTAATCTCACGGCTCCAATCGAACGAGAATCCCAGCGCCTGCAGCTGCTGTTTAAAATGCGCTACGTTCCGCTTGGTTACCTCGCGCGGGTGGATTTTATTCTTAATGGCGTAATTTTCCGTGGGCAAGCCAAACGCGTCCCAGCCCATGGGAAAAAGCACGTTATAGCCCTGCATGCGGCGCTTTCTGGCTACAATATCCATAGCCGTATACGGGCGCGGATGCCCTACATGCAGTCCCTGCCCCGACGGATACGGAAACTCGATCAGGGCATAAAATTTAGGTTTATCCGTTTGTTCCAAAGCGTGGAAGGCTCCGCTTTCCTCCCAGACTTTTTGCCATTTCGCTTCAATTGACTTATGATCGTATACTTTCAAGTGTTTCACTCCTTAACGTAAAAAACTATGTTTCATTCTATCAGAAAAAAGCGGTAAGTTCAAGTATCTTCTGCAAAAAGCTGATTCGCATACCGCACGCTCTGCATGGCGTCTTTCCCATAAAAATCGGCGCCCATCTGATCGGCATAGGCCTGTGTTAACACCGCGCCGCCTACCATAACCTTACAGGCCGGCAGCTCCTTTTTAAGTAGCTCAATTGTCTGCTGCATAAACGGCACCGTTGTTGTCATCAGCGCGCTCAGCCCCACCAGCTTTACGCCTTCACGCCGCGCCGTCTCCACAATCAGCGCAGGTTCTACATTTTTACCCAGATCCAGCACTTCAAACCCGTAATTTTCCAAAAGTACGCCCACTATATTTTTGCCAATATCGTGAATATCGCCCTTAACCGTAGCCAGCACAATCTTTCCTTTACTCTTTCCGCCGCCGCGCCCCTTCAGCGCTTCTTTAATCTGCGCAAAAGCCGCCTGCGCCGCCTGCGCGCTCATTAAAAGCTGAGGCAAAAACATGCGTCCTGTCTCAAAGGCTTTTCCCACCGTGTCCAATGCCGGCACCAGCTCTTCATCTACAATCGAAAGCGGCTCTCTGCTCTGCAGCATATCCGCCGTAAGGCGGGAAGCGCTCTCGCTCATTCCCTTAATGACAGCCCTTGCAAGCGGCGATGCTTGCTCCTCTAGGCGCGCGCTCGCCTTCGCTGCAGCGCTTGCCTCTTTGACGGTCTGCGCCGCGGTCATAGGCGCGCTATACTTTTCTATATAACTTTGGCAGTTTGCGTCGTATCCCTGCAGCGTCAAATAAACGTCAAACGCCTGGCGCATCGCGTGCGCACCCGGATTCATAATAGGAGCCGAAAGGCCGCGATCTAACGCCATGGTCAAAAAACTGGCGTTAATCAGATCGCGATTGGGAAGGCCAAAGGAAATATTAGAAACGCCTAGCACCGTACCCACGCCCAGTTCTTCATGCACGCGCCGCAGGGCTTCCAGCGTTACCTTGCCCTGATCGACACCGGTACTCATTGTCATGGTCAACGTGTCAATCACAATGTCTTTTTTAGCAATGCCGTAGCGCGCCGCTTCTTCTATAATACGCCGCGCAATCGCTACGCGGCCTTCGGCCGTTTCCGGAATGCCGCTATCGTCCAGCGTTAAGCCTACGACTACGCCGCCATATTTTTTTACCAGCGGAAAGATCTGATCCATAACCTGCTGCTTGCCGCTCACCGAATTAATCATGGCTTTGCCATTATAATGGCGCAGCGCTCGCTCCATGGTAACGGGATCCGAAGTGTCAATCTGCAGCGGCAATTTGCTAATGCTCTGAATGTCTCGCATCACTTCGTCCATAACCTCGGCTTCGTCCAGTTCCGGAAGCCCCACGTTAACGTCTAAAATCTGCGCGCCCTGTTCCTGCTGGCGGTACGCTTCTTCTAAAATATAATCGTACCGTTTTTCTACCAGCGCTTTTTTCAGCTTTTTCTTTCCCGTCGGATTGATTCGCTCGCCAATGATGACCGGACGATCTCCTATTACAACATGCTGGCCGTAAGAGGACACCATGGTCAAGGCATGATCGACAACGGCTTGGCGCTCTGCGCCGCGGCATGCGCTAGTCATGCTTTGTATATGCTGCGGCGTGGTTCCGCAGCAGCCGCCTAGTGCCTGCGCGCCGGCGTGCACCATGGCCAGCTGGTCGCTCGCAAACGCTTCGGGGCTAACGCGGTAGACGGTGCGCTCGCCCTCCAGCTCGGGCATGCCGGCATTGGGCATAATGAGTATGGGTTTACTGCAGCAGCCGGTTAGCTCGGGCATGAAACGCAGCATTTGTTTGGGGCCCAGCGCGCAGTTCATGCCGATGCAGTCGGCGCCCATGCCTTCTAACATACAAACGGCGGCGGGAATGCTGCCCCCGGTTAGCAGTTTGCCTTTTTCATCGATTACCATGCTGACCACTACCGGCAGCGTGCTGTGCTCTTTCGCCGCCAGCAGCGCCGCTTTCATTTCGTAGGGATCGTTCATAGTTTCAATGAGAATCAGATCGCATAACCCGCTTCCCGCCTGCACAATCTCGGCGAAGGCTTCGTAGGCTTCGTCGAAGGAAAGCGTGCCGAGCGGCTGCAATAGTTTGCCCAGCGACCCGATATCGAGAGCCACAAAAAGCGGTCTCGCCTCTTCCGCGTGACGCGCCCGGTACGCCTGCTGCGCCTGCCTGGCCAGGGTAAGGCCTGCGCGTACCAGCGCTGGTACCGTATAGGACGTGCCCGCCAGTTTATAGCGGTTCACTCCAAAGGTATTCGCCTTGATAACATGCGCGCCGGCTTCTAAATAGGAAGTATACACATCTTGAATGACCTGCGGCTTTTCTATATTCCAAGTTTCAGGAATTTCTCCAGGCTGCAGGCCCCTCTCCTGCAGCTGCGTACCCATAGCGCCGTCGAAAAACAGCAGTTGCTTACGCAAAGCGTCTAAAAAATTCATACTTTTAAAATCTCCGAAATATTATGCAAAATAGCGGCGGCAATATCGGGTTTATTCATGGTATATACATGAATATGCCGCACCCCATTGGCCAGAAGATCGATAATCTGGTCTGTCGCGTACGCGATGCCCGCCTGCTTCATGGCTTTGGGGGTGGTGCCGTATTGATCCAAAATCGCTTTAAACCGCTGCGGCAGCTCGGTGCCGGAAAGGCCGCCAATACGCTTCATTTGCTTACCGTTGGTCACCGGCATAATCCCGGCGCACACAGGCTGGGTAATGCCGATTTCCCGGATGCGATACAAAAAACGATAGAGAATCTGATTGTCAAAAAACATCTGGGTCGTTAAGAAATCGACGCCGGCTTCCACTTTTTCTTTTAGGTATTTCAAATCTTCCGCTTTGTTTTGCGACTCTACGTGCCCCTCCGGATAGCAGGCTGCGCCAATACAAAAATCGCCGGCGCTGCGGATGTCGCGAATCAGCTCGGCCGCATAGTGATATTCTTTGGTTTCCTGCTCCGGTTCGTTTTGCGGCTTATCGCCGCGCAGCGCCAGCACATTCTCGATTCCCTGGGCTTTCAAATGCTCCAGCATGTCCCGCACCTGCTCACGGGTTGAAGAGACACAGGTAATGTGCGCCAGCACCGGCACCTGGTAGGCCGCCTGTATATCATGCGCCAGTTGAACAGTAAACTGCCGGCTGCCGCCCCCCGCCCCATAGGTAACACTCATAAAATCCGGTCCCAGTGCGGCAATCTGCCGCGTAACCTCAGAAACCGATAAAAACTTGTCTTCTGTTTTTGGTGGAAATACTTCAAAAGAAAGCGTTGGCTTTCCGCTGTGCAATATATCTCTAATTTTCATTTTAATTCTCCCTTCCGAAGCGCTTGCGATTGGGGCCAATTTTCACCTTATCGCTCTTTGTACACTTCAAGTAACGCCGACGGCGCATTCACCGTGCTGACTTCCTGTGTCAGCGTTAACGCGCCGGTAGCCGCATCACGCCGGAAAATGGCCAAATTCTCCGAGAGCAAATTGGCGGCAATCAAAAACTGTTCATCGTGTGTCAGCAAAAACTCCTTAGGGTACCATCCATGAGTGGAATAGCTTTTTCGCAGTTCAATATGGCCGCTCTGCGGATCAACCCGAAAATGCGCCACCGTATCCTCGCCTCGGTTTGACACATATAAATCTCTGCCGCCGCGTGTCATATGAACATCCGACGTATACGTCCGGTCCGAAGAAAACTCCGGCGAAAGCGCGCTTGTGCGCTCTAAAAGGCTAAGCCCCGCCTCTTTCTGGTACGCTAAAGTAATTACTTCCGCGCTCAGCGCGCAAGCAACATACACAAACCGACCATCGGGACTGAATACCAGACGGCAAGGACCGCTGCCTTCCGGCATGGTCACGTTTTTGCCGATCGCTCTGTGTAATTTGCCCGACTCATAATTCATGGTATAGAGAAGCAGCTTGTCCATTCCCAAATCGCAAGAAATCACGTACGCTCCATCCGGCGAAAACACCGTGCAGGCGGGGTGGGCCGAGGCCTGCCACTTAACCACCGGTCCCTGCCCGATATGCCGCCGCAAACAGAACATTTCTGTCAGCCGCCTGTCTTCGTCTAGCGGATAAACCTGAAGCGTCGCGTCGTCATATCCGGTTACTACCGCATAGCGCTCCGCTTGATCCATGGTGATATGGCACAGCCCTTTTCCGGCTGCCTCACGGCTTCCTTGCGCCGTGAGCATATATGTTTCCGGTTCAATACGGTATGTATAGATAGCTCCCGGATCCGCGTCGGATACCGCGTATAAGAAGGAGCGTTCCTCATTCACATAGAAGGCAGCTGGTGAAGGCTGTTCGGCCAGCAGCTTGGGCTTTGTCAGCATTTGCCCCCGTTCATCCATAATCAGACCATAAATGCCTTTGCTGCCTTTCTGTGTCTGCGTTCCTAAGTATATGTAGTAATTTTTCATTGTCCCTCCATTATGAAGCGCTGATTCACTCTGCAGTATAAGCTTCTATATCCTGTTTATATCAATATAAAATAAGCCGGCCGGAGTTAGGCTCCGACCAGCCTCCTTATCTTTTTATTTTACTTCAGAGCGGCAGAAAGTGCAAGCCTTTTTGCCGCGAAAACCGCTGCCGGTAGCTTCTCTACCCTAATAGCCGGCTAATCTGCTCAAACTGTTTCTTTTCTTCCGGCGTTAAATGCGCTTGTAATACCTGAATCAGCATAGCCGATTCTTCACGGCTCAGCTGCATACCTTCATTCTGCATTTTAAATCCATAAGAAAGCAAAATCTGCACCTTTTCATTCATGGCGCGCCCCTCCATCATGGAAATCATTTCCCGCAGATAGCGCTGTTTGGCTGGAGGAAGCGATAAAAACTCTGCCCCTTCCAAAAACTCTGTAATTACTTTGTCCATATCATCCCTCTTTTCTCGTTATAATTGAATTACGATTACTTAATCATTCCACTGAGAGAAATAATCATATCTTTCTGCTGCGGCGTTAATCCTTCCTGCAGCTGCGCTGTCAGATCCGTAGCGGCGGCCGGCGAAGGCGGCTCCTGGTTTTCGTTTTCCTTCCGCGCCTCCTCCGTTTTTTCCTCCGACGGTACTGCAGGCGGCTTAGGCGCCGGAGGCTGCATGAGCTCTTGCAGCTCCCTGATTTTGAGCATAATGCGGAGCATACGACTCGACTCTTCATCCATATACGGCATCATCATCTGCAGCATTTTCATGAGATCCGGTCCACCTATGTTCTTTTCAGCCATTCGCTCTCCCTCCTTTAACGCTATCATATGCAAAGATCCGGACAAAATTGAATAAAAAGATCCGACCCCGTTATTAAAACGGAGTCGGACCTCATGAAAAAAAGGAGATATAAGTTCATCACTTCGAATGACGAACTTAGCAAGAAGCCCTATTTGCCTTTCTGCTATAGGGATTCCTGCTAAATTCCAGAGCTGGCCTCTGGAACTTATCCTTCGTAATTATCTGTTTTGTCTGCGTATTGGCGTAACCAACAAACTTAGTACTGTGTGGGTATAAGATTGGCGCGTAAACGCGCCAACTTAGTACTGTGTGGGTATAAGATTGGCGCGTAAACGCGCCAACTTAGTAAGAATTCCTTCGGAATTCTTACGGTCGTCCTGTGTGGGTATAAGATTGGCGCGTAAACGCGCCAATCTTATACCATATTCTCCGGGTCCAGCATGGTCTCTACTTCTTCATCTGTAAAGAGGTGTTTGGACTTTAACACTTCGCGAACAGGTTTACCCGTTTTAGTTGCTTCTTTTGCAATATCAGCAGCTACCTGATACCCTACCTTAGGTGAAATTGCCGTAATAATGCCTACCGAGTTTTCTACCAGCTCACGGCAGCGATCTTCATTCGCTTCAATGTCCAAAATACAGTTATCCACTAATGTTTCAACGCCACCGGTAATCGCATTGATCGATTCAAAAAGTTTATAAAATAGCACGGGCTCATAGGCGTTCAGCTCCAGCTGACCCGCTTCCGATGCCATCATAATGGTGGTATCGTTACCAATAATCAAATACGAAATCTGAGCCATAACTTCCGGAACTACCGGATTTACTTTACCCGGCATAATGGAAGAACCGTTCTGTTTGGGCGGCAATTTAATTTCTCCAAAACCGGTTCTCGGTCCAGAAGACATAAGCATTAAATCGTGCGAGATTTTAGCCAGACTAACTACACAAGTCTTCAGAATAGAAGAAACAAAAGCAAACGTATCGACATTCTGAGTACCGTCTACCAGGTTTTCACACTGCTTCAGCTCAAGACCCGTAACCATGCTTAAACGGGGAACAATATTTTTAACATATTCCGGACAAGCATTTAAACAAGTTCCGATCGCCGTACCGCCCATATTCACATAGGAAAGCTCTTCCATTGCCAAATCAAACCGGCGAATGCCTCTTTGCACCGCGCAGCGATAGGCGCCAAATTCCTGTCCCAAACGGATCGGCACCGCATCCTGCATTTCAGTACGACCCATTTTCACAATATTCCAAAATTCTTTTTCTTTAATACCCAGCGCTTTTTCCAAACGCTGCAGCTGCAGCTGCGCCTTCTTCAACAATTTAATCGCCGTCAGTTTGCCTGCCGTAGGAATTACATCATTCGTTGATTGCGAACGATTCACATGATCATTCGGATGCACTACCGTGTAGTCACCCTTGGTGCCGCCTAAAATCTCAATCGCGCGATTGGCAATGACCTCGTTGGCATTCATATTGATTGTGGTTCCGGCGCTTCCTTGTACCGGATCACAAATAAACTCATTTAAAAACTTACCCTCTAAAATTTCGCGGCTAGCGCGACAAATGGCTTCGCAAACATTTTTATTCAGCTCGCCGCACTCATAGTTAACCGTGGCCGCAGCAATTTTGATTTCCGCGATACTCTCGATATATTCCTTTTGAAGTCTATGACCGGTAATATGGAAGTTTTCATGGCCCCTCATAGCCTGAACGCCATAATAGGCATCCACTGGTACTTGCTTTTCTCCGATCGAATCGCGTTCAATACGATACTGCATGATGTAATCTCCTTTTTTATATGAAATATTGATTAGGAAAACGCTTTGCTTCCTGCATATGATGCGTTTCCTTCATTAAGCACACCCATTATAGCAGATATCGCGAATTTTGCAACCCCTTTTTGAAAGTTTTCCTGCATTTTATTGATTTTTTTATGATTTTTCACCCACATGCACTTTCGTTATTTATTTAACACTAATATTTTCAGCCAATTCACAAAATAAACTTGCGATTTTTCGTGATTCAGGCTACAATAAGAATGTTCTTTAAAAATCCATTCTCTTTTTGTTTTCCTTAAAACAAGAGAATGATAGCGAACTCTATAAGGAGGAATTCAATTTATGTCATTAAAAGAAGACGCATTAAAACTGCATAAAGAAGCACAGGGTAAAATTTCTGTTGAACTGAAGGTACCGCTTAGAGATAGCCGCGATCTGTCCTTGGCTTATTCTCCCGGCGTAGCGGAGCCTTGTCTGGAAATCCAGAAAGACCCGCAAAAACTCTACGATTACACGGCCAAGGGCAATATGGTTGCTGTTGTTACCAATGGCACAGCTGTTCTGGGACTTGGTAATATTGGCGCAGCCGCCGGCCTGCCTGTTATGGAAGGAAAAGCCTGTTTATTTAAAGAATTTGCCGGCGTAGACGCTTTTCCCATCTGTTTAAACACCCAAGATCCCGACGAGCTGATTCAAGCGGTTAAGCTTATGGAGCCTAGCTTTGGCGGTATTAACTTAGAAGACATTAAAGCTCCCGAATGCTTTTATATTGAGAAAAAGCTTAAAGAAATCTGCTCTATTCCTGTTTTTCACGATGACCAGCACGGTACGGCCATTGTTGCGGCTGCCGCTACCCTTAATGCCTTAAAGCTGGTAGGAAAGCGGATCGACGAAATTCGGGTTGCGGTAAGCGGCGCCGGCGCGGCTGCCATTTCCGTTTCCCGGCTTTTACTGGCGCTCGGCGTCAAACACCTTGCGCTGTGCGACAGCAAGGGCGCTGTTTATGCCGGCCGCGACCGCCTTACTCCCATTTTGCAAGAGCTAGCTCAAATCACGAATCAAGAAAAAATCCATGGCTCGATTGCCGACTTAATGAAAGGCGCCGATCTCTTCATTGGTCTTTCTGTAGGCAATGTCGTAACGCCGGAAATGATTCGTTCAATGAATCATGATCCCATTGTCTTTCCTATGGCTAACCCAACGCCGGAAATTGATCCGGCCCTAGCCAAAGAAGCCGGCGCTCGTGTCATCGGCACGGGCCGTTCTGATTACCCGAATCAGATCAATAACATTTTGGCATTCCCAGGCATTTTCCGCGGCGCCCTCGATGTACGCGCCACACAAATTACCGAAGAAATGAAAGTGGCGGCGGCTCGCGCTATTGCTGACTTGATTAGCGATCAGGAATTATCGGAAGATTATATTCTTCCTTCTCCTTTTGACCGCCGTGTAGCGCCCCGTGTTGCCAGCTTTGTAGCTAAAATCGCTCTGGAAACGGGCATTGCCCAGCGCACCGATATTACCCCCGAGCAAGTAGCCGAGCACACGCAGCAGCTGGTTCGCGCCGAAGCATAAATAGTAATTCTTTCTCCGTCTGCGTTACTAAAGAAAAAAAGAGCTGTCACATCTATGATTTTCTAATCATAGACGTGGCAGCTTTTTTTGCCATGTACAACTTTTTGTCAGATCTGATTCAAGGCCTGCTGAATATCAGCTATAATGTCGTCTACATTTTCCAACCCTACCGAAAGGCGAATCATGCCCGCGTCAATACCGGCAGCTATCAGCTGCTCATCGGTTAACTGACGATGCGTAGCCGATGCCGGATGCAGCACACAGGTTCTAATATCGGCAACATGCACTACATTAGAGGCCAGCTGCAGGCTGTCCATAAATTTCACTGCATTTTGGCGCCCTCCTTTAATAGAGAACGTAATAACGCCGCTGCAGCCCAGAGGCAAATATTTTTTCGCCAGCTCATGATCGGGGCTAGAAGGCAGGCCGGGATAGCTAACGCTTTCAACCTGCGGCGCTTTTTCCAGCATAGCGGCCACTTGCATGGCATTTTCACAATACTGCTTCATGCGAACCGACAGGGTTTCTAGCCCTAAATTCAACAAAAAGGCCGAATGTGCTGCCGGATAGCAGCCAAAGTCTCTCATTAGCTGCATACGTGCTTTTATAATATAAGCCATATTGCCAAAATCGCGCGTATAAACCACACCGTGATAGCTTTCGTCCGGTTCGGTAAATTCAGGGAACTTTCCGCTCTGCGCCCAGTCGAACGTTCCGCCGTCAACAATCACGCCGCCTACCTGCAGAGCATGTCCGTCCATATATTTGGTGGTAGAATGAATCACGATATCCGCGCCAAACTCGAACGGCCGGCAGAGATACGGCGTTGCAAACGTATTATCAACAATGAGCGGCACTCCATTTTTGTGCGCAATGCTAGCAAATTTTTCAATATCGAAAACAACCAGAGCCGGATTGGCCAGTGTTTCGCCAAATACCGCCTTTGTATTGGGCTTAAACGCGGCCTGAATTTCTTCTTCACTCGCGCTGCTGTCTACCCAAATGCATTCAATACCTAATTTCTTTAAGGTTACCGCAAATAAATTAACCGTGCCGCCATAAATGGTAGACGCGGCAATAAAGCTATCGCCCGCATGGCATAGATTTAAAATCGATAGTAAACTGGCCGCCTGACCGCTGCTGGTCAGCATGGCGCCTACACCGCCTTCTAAGGCCGCGATCTTTTTTTCAACAGCGTCACAGGTTGGATTGGCAAACCGCGAATACATATATTCTGTGGGCATATCAAATAACGCTGCAATGTGATCCGTAGAATCAAAACAATATGTGGTGCTCTGTACAATGGGAACTACGCGGGGCTCTCCGTTGCCCGGAGTATATCCTGCGTGCAGACACTTTGTTTCAAATTTAGCATCTGGCTTTAACTCTTTCATATATATACCTCCTACAACAGCCAAGTGGCCGTACTACGCATTGGGTAATTCTTTTAGGCAGCCCGTTTGCGCCGTTTTCATTATAGCAGATCACTACGCGTTTTGCAATGAACAAATCCCGTCTTGACCGCGTGGCAGCCCCATGGTTTGTACTAGAGCGGCCATTTACCTATAACGCCTAATTCTTCTGAGAAAGGATGACCAGCGTACAAAACCAGTTAGCTAGGCCCATAACCATGATATCGCTGCTCCGTTTTTCGGTTCCTACTATTATCATGATGATTTTTACTTCTATCTATTCCATGGTCGACGGAATATTCGTCTCCCGCTTTGTTGGTGCTGACGCCATTTCCGCAACCAATATTGTATACCCTGTCATTTACCTGATTATTGGACTCGGCACCATGTTCGGCGCCGGAGGCAGCGCTGTTATTGCCCAAAAAATGGGCGAGGGGCGCTTACAAGAAGCTTGTGAAGATTTGTCGCTGCTCACGCTGCTAGCCCTTGGCGCCGCCCTTCTCGTGTCGCTGATCGGTTTTGCCGCTTTGCGGCCAATCCTTCAGCTTATGGGCGCCAATACGCGGCTCTATCCCTATTGCCGTGATTATTTTGCCGTTAACTTATTGGGATTTCCCGCGTATATGCTGCAGCTTATTTTTCAGAGCTATTTCGTGGCGGCCGGTCGCCCCAAACTGGGTCTGTATTCCGCTGTGTTCGCGGGAATTACAAACGCCCTTCTGGATTACGTTTTTATTGTTTGGTTTCATATGGGCATTAGCGGAGCGGCGCTGGCTACTATGATTGGATACTTAATTCCTGCTATAACCGGGCTAATCTTTTTCTTCCGTAACCGCGCTGGTCTTTGTTTTAGGCGGCCCCGCCTTCGCGGCGCCGTAATTTTACATACCATGACCAACGGAAGTTCAGAAATGGTAACCAATTTGGCTACGGGTATCATTTTTCTTGTCATTAACACGGTAACGCTAAATGTAATGGGGGAAGACGGTTTAGCGGCTATCTCTATGATCTTATACTGTCAAACGCTTTTCACAGCCATTTATATGGGATTTGCCAGCGGAGTTGCTCCTATTGTCAGCTACAATTACGGCGAGAAAAATATAGTTAAGCTGCAGCAAATTTTCCGGCTATGTCTGCGGTTTATTCTTATCGCTTCTTTGGTAATGACGCTGCTTCCTTTTTTTAGCGCTAAGCTGATTGTAGCCGTATTCACGCAGCCCGGCACCCCTGTATATGACATTGCCCTTCGCGGCTTTTTACTGTTTTCCATTGGCTATTTATTTGCCGGCATTAACATTTTTTCTTCTTCTTTTTTTACCGCGCTGTCGAATGGCAAGGTATCGGCCATTATTTCCTTTGCCCGCACCTTTGCCTTTATACTGCCCGCTTTACTCATTCTTCCCTATCAAATTGGCGGCGACGGCATATGGCTAGCCATCCCGATTGCCGAAGCCCTTTGTTTATTCCTGTCTTGTTACTTTTTAAAAACGCAAAAAAGCCGCTATCACTATTAAGCTTAGAGAAAACTTTCCAAGTAAAAATCGGCTGTTTGCTGAATGGCCGCTTTCTCTGCCGCCGACGAGGCGTCCTGAATACCGCAGGTAACAAATCCCGCGCGTTTTGCCGCCTGGATTCCCATGAGAATATCTTCAAAGACTACGCATTGTTCCGGCTGCAGCGCCATGCGCTCGGCGGCCAAAAGGTAAAGATCTGGCTCTTCCTTCCCTCTGGATACCTGAGATACGTCCGTGCAAACGTCAAAAACCATATCGAGACCATGCGCCTTTAAAACCGCCTGCGATAATCCGGCATGGGACACCGTGGCCAGCGCCAGCTTGACCCCTTTTTCTTTTAAATACAGGATATACTCTTTGGCTCCGGGTTTGCACGGAATTTGATTCTGATACGCATCGAGCGCCATCTCGTCCCATTCCTCCATAACTGCTTGTACGGTTTCGGGAAGATGATAGCGCTCAATCGTATACACCGCTGCGTCTTCATACCGCAGGGTTTTCACCGCTTCTATGTAATCCTGATCTACCATAATATGACGCCGTTTTAAAAAGGCTTCGTCAATTTGTTGCCATACGCCCATAGAGTCAATAATGGTACCATCCAGATCAAAAATAGCCCCTTTCCAAGGGAATGCACACAGCTGTTTATCCATAGCGTTTCTTCCTTTCTTAATTTTTCGAATCAGTATAGCAAACTCTGAAAGCCTTGTCAATCTCCTCATGGTATAATACCCACACAGGACGACCGCAAGAATCCTGAAAGGATTCTTGCTAAGTTGGCGCGTTTACGCGCCAAACTTATGGTATAATACCCACACAGGACAGTAGGATTACCATACATGTGTGACAGCCGAGAAGAGAGAAAGTTTGGGAAGCTGTGAAATGATACCTGTGACTTCTTGTTGTTTGAGCAGTAGGTATATTTTGCCTTCTATTTATGCTCATAAAACGAAAAACAGGTATAGCGGATACCCCCTCAAAATAGCTATAATTGGCTGCGAAGGGGAAGATAATTCTCTGAATATGTCAAAGCTGGAAGAATATGGGCCGTTTTTACACCTATACAGTTATTTTTTGTTTGGCTGAGAGATACGTTCTATCCCTAAACCGACCGGCAATAAGACTGTATAAGGGGGATTTCTACCTATGACGGTTTGCTTCTCTTTTTTTAGGGAATTTTGGAACGGAAGAGGTAGTCAAGTCACCGGTATCACAGGTACTCAAAGAATCGTACCTTACCCACACAGGACGACAAGTTAGTATAAGAAACTTTGCACAAAAAACAGCCAAGTGATTAGCAAGAAGTTCTTTCAGTGCACGGCCATAGGCTGGAAAACACCTTAAGAAGTACTTTAAAATTATTTACGCTCACTATAATAAATGTTGAAAAACTACACTCATGTCACAATGAAAGGAGCCTTCCGTAAAAACGAAAGGCTCCTTGGCATTGTCAGTCAGGCCAGCGGCATAACTGACTTAGAAGCGATATTCGCTGTCGTGATCCTTGCGGTTTTCATTCCGATTCTCGTTGCGGTTTTCGTTACGATTCTCGTTGCGGTTTTCGTTACGATTCTCGTATTCGTTCTGGTTCCGATTTTCATTGCGGTTGCGATTCTGATTCTGACGATTCAGATTCTCGTTCTGGTTGCGGTTCTGACGGCGATTCTTGCTTTGATTGTTTTCCATGGTAAAGCCTCCTACAATTTACGCGCCGCGCGCGTTAAGCATGCTGCGCGTTTTAGATCTGCTGTAGCAGATGCAGCAGCAGATCCGGTTACGGGCTTAGTATGAAACAATCAAGCCTGCGCTATACTGTCAGAATTTTCCATATTTTTGAAAGCTACCGCTAACATAAGTTTAATTCGGTTCAGCTGATTCACCTCGGAAGCGCCCGGGTCATAATCGACTGCGGCAATGTTAGCCATGGGATACCGCTTCCGAATGGGTTTAATCATGGATTTGGCAACAATATGATTCGGAAGGCAGGCGAAAGGCTGTACGCACACAATATTGTTAATGCCATGCTCCATCATTTCTACCATTTCCGCTGTCAAAAGCCAGCCTTCTCCCGTTTGATTACCCGTTGACATAATGCCGTCTACGTAATGGGATTTATGCTCAATGGAACCGGGGGCTCCAAAGCGTTTGTGCTGATTCAAAACCTTAATGGCGTAGCCTCGATATTTTTCAATAACAGAAATAACGATTTTATTAACCCACTTTCCTGTTTTGCTAAATCCATAGTGATCTACTTTGAAAAAGCTGTCGAAAGAACAGTAAAGCAAGAAATCAATTAAATCGGGCACATAGGCTTCGGCGCCTTCGCTCTCCAGCACTTTAACCAGCTCATTGTTGCCGGTGGGGTGGTATTTAACTAAAATTTCGCCCACAATGCCTACGCGCGGCTTTTGAATGTCAAGCAGGGGAAGCTGGTCAAACTCACCCACCATACCGCGAATATTGCGGTGAAACTCTGGTAAACTTCCGTTTTCCACGTTATGCGCCGCCCGGGCGTGCCATTTTTCATACAGCGCGTCGGCACTGCCTTTTTCTGCCTCATAGGGCCGCTGCCTCTGCACCAGGCGCATGAGTACGTCGCCGTATACCAGCGCTACCATGACTCTATGCAATAACATGGGGGTAATCTTAAAGCCCGGATGCTTTTCAATTCCACTTGCGCTCAGCGCAATAACCGGAATCTGCCCCATGCCCGCATCGGCCAGCGCTTTACGAATAAATCCAACATAGTTGGACGCGCGGCAGCCGCCTCCGGTTTGGGTAATAGCCAGCGCCACCTTGTTTAGGTCATATTTTCCGCTTTTTAAAGCCGCCATCATCTGACCGGCTACCAAAATGGTCGGGTAGCAGGCGTCGTTATTGATATATTTTAGCCCTTCTTCAATGGCCTGGTGATCTACGGTTGGCAAAATTTCTATATGATATCCCGATTTTTCAAACGCATGTTTGAGCAGACGAAAATGGATTGGCGCCATTTGCGGCACTAAAATAGTATACTCCTTTTTCATCTCCTCTGTAAACATAACTTTGTCAAAGCTATAAGGCGTTGTTAACGGACACACGGGCTGACCGCCGTTTTTCCGCTCTTTTTCTTCAATAGAAGCTTTCAGTGAGCGCAAACGAATTCGAATGGCTCCCAAATTGCTTCCTTCGTCGATTTTAATGAGCGTATAGGTTTTATCATGGCTATGCAAAATTTCCATAACCTGATCGGCGGTTACCGCATCGACTCCACAGCCGAAAGATACCAGCTGCACCAGCTCTAAATCCGGCTGACTACCGACAAATTCGGCCGCGTCATACAACCGAGAATGGTAGCTCCACTGATCGAGCACACGCAGGGGCCGTTTCAGCTGCGATAAGTGGGCCACGCTGTCTTCGGAAAGCACGGCCATGCCGAGCTCCGTAATAATTTTCTCAAGACCATGGTTAATTTCAGGGTCTACATGATACGGACGCCCCGCCAGTACAATGCCGCGCATATTTTTCTCGCGCATCGTTTTCAGAATTTCTTCGCCCTTTTGCTGAACCTCCAGCCGATACGCCTCCAGCTCCGCATAAGCCGCGTCGACCGCCTCGTCAATCTGCTCTTTGGTCACCGGGAACTTTTCGGATAACGCGGCCAAAAGCTCTTGCTTTACGCTGCCCGCGTCATTTAAGTTCAGAAACGGATTCATAAACGTAATATGGTTTTCTTCCAGCGCCTCCACATTATTTTTAATCGTTTCAGGATATGAAGTAACAATGGGGCAGTTATAATGATTGTCCGTTCCTTCCCGCAGCGTTCGTTCATAAGGAACACACGGGTAAAAGATAAAGGGCGTTTTTTTCTGAATCAGCTCCATAATATGCCCGTGCACCAGTTTAGCCGGATAACAAACCGATTCCGACGGAATTGTCTCCATGCCGGCCTCAAACGTTTTTTTCGTGGTTCTCGACGTCAGACGTACCGAAAAGCCCAGCTTGGTAAAGAACGTAAACCAGAACGGATAATTCTCATACTGATTAAGAGCCCTAGGAATTCCCACTACGCCCAGAGGAGCCTCTTCTTCTTTTAATGGTTTATAGTGCGCAAATAGCCGCGAATACTTGAACCGGTAAATGTTCAAATGCTGCTGCGTTTCGCTGGGAGAAAGGCCAACCCCGCGTTCGCAGCGGTTGCCCGATACCAGCTGATCGTCGCTAAACACATTGATCGTTAGCAGGCAATTATTGGCGCAGCGGCCACAACGCTGCTGATACGTTCGATACGCAAAATCAGCCAGCTCCTGCACAGACAGGACGCTGCTTTTATGGTGAGCGCCCAAACGCTCTCTGGCAATAAGAGCCGCACCGTAAGCCCCCATAATACCAGCAATATCCGGCCGCACCACCTCTTTTCCCGTAATTTTCTCAAACGCCCGGAGCACGGCGTCATTATAGAAGGTTCCGCCTTGGACAATAATCTTTTGTCCCATGGCGCTATAATCCCGAATCTTAATGACCTTCTGCAACGCATTTTTAATGACCGAATACGATAGACCCGCCGAGATATCGCCCACCGAGGCGCCTTCTTTCTGCGCCTGCTTGACACGGCTATTCATAAATACCGTACAGCGAGATCCCAAATCAACCGGTTCCTGCGCTCCTAAAGCCTCGTTGGCAAAATCTTCAATGTCCATTTTCAGGGAATGCGCAAAATTCTCTAAAAACGAACCGCACCCCGAGGAGCATGCTTCATTGAGCAAAATATCATGAATGACGCCATCGCGAATCCGGATACATTTCATATCTTGCCCGCCGATGTCTAAAATAAATTCCACGCCCGGCAAAAAGTACTCCGCCGCTTTGTAGTGCGCCATTGTTTCAATTTCGCCGATATCAATATGGTACGCCGTCTGAACCAGTTTTTCGCCGTATCCGGTTGAAGCTGACCCTGCTATGTATACATTTTTCGGAAGCCGCTGATAAATATCGGTTAAAATTTCCATAGTTTTATCCAGCGGACTACCTTCATTGCTGCCGTAAAAGGTGTAGAGAAGGCGGCAATTATCGTCCATAAGCACCGCTTTTGTTGTTGTACTGCCTGCGTCAATGCCCAGATACACCGGCCCTTCATACGTTGCCAGATCGCCGCGCTCCACCTTGTCCTTATCGTGCCGCTCGCAAAACGTATTATATGCCTGTTCATTTTCAAAAAGAGGTTCCAATCGCTGAATCTCTTTGGAAACCACGCCCTCCAGCTTTTGCGAAGATACGTAAATATCATTAAAGGCAGTAATGGCTTCCTTTTCCGCCGTATAGGCGGCGCCCATGGCGACAAAAAGCTGCGAATTCTCGGGCACGATGGTCTGCTCCGGAGTCAGACGCAGGGTTTCGACAAAGCGGCGGCGCAGCTGCGGCAGGAAAAAGAGCGGGCCGCCAAGAAAGGCAATATTGCCTCGAATCGGTTTGCCGCAGGCCAGGCCGGCAATAGTTTGATTGACAACCGCCTGAAAAATGGAAGCGGCAATATCTTCTTTGGGCGCGCCTTCGTTAATGAGCGGCTGTACATCCGTTTTGGCAAACACGCCGCACCGAGCAGCAATCGGATAAATCGTGGTAGACTCTTCTGCCAGCTTATCCAGACCGGCGGCATCGGTCATGAGCAGTCCTGCCATTTGATCGATAAACGCACCGGTTCCGCCGGCGCAGGTACCATTCATCCGCTGCTCAATAGAACCGTCGAAATACGTAATTTTAGCGTCTTCTCCACCCAGCTCAATCGCAACATTGGTCTGCGGAATCAGTTTTTCTACCGTTTTGGTTGAAGCAATCACTTCTTGTACAAAAGGAATGGAGAGCCATTTGGAAACCGAAAGGCCGCCCGATCCCGTTACATTAATGCGTACCTGCTGATCTTTGAGCAGGGTTTCGTAAGCCTTACCCACAACCTGGGCAATTGTTTCTTTAATATTGGCAAAATGCCGTTTATATTCGCTGTAAACCAGCTGATCCTGTTCGTCTAAAACCGCAATTTTTACGGTTGTTGATCCTATATCTAAGCCAACACGATAGATCAAATACACTACCTCCGTTCTACAATATCCAATCCAGTTCTTTCCTATTTATTATACATACTTGATTCGTATACTAGTAATATATTGTAAGACGGAGTCCTATTTTTGTCAATCAGCAAAATTTACAGGAAATGTTAAGTTTTGGTGAACTCTCTACGGCGAAAAGCTCTACCACTAAGAAACCCGACCCTGATAACGATCAAACTGGAAAAGAAATGGCTGATGGCCGGGCAGACCAATAATGGACTGACCTGTTTTTAATCTAGAAATATTCCAGTCTTCTACCACATTGCCTTCTCTGCTTTCTTCTACCATACCTCTTCCTTGAACAATGGGCGTATATCCCTCCAGTTTGCGGTTTTTACCGAAGACGTCTTTAATATATTGTTTGGAAGAAGCATCGGTCACGCGAAACATAAAAGAGGAAAGAAAACCTGACATAATGCTTCTAGCGCGCTGTGCGCCGTAAATCTCATAAATTTGCTCTACATTTTGAATGCCGATCATAAACTTAACGCCTAGGCTTCGGCCAAAGTTAACTGCGTCATCGATGTGCTGCAGGTTGGGCAGCAGCCGAAATTCATCGGTAATAAAATAGACATTGCCCAAACTGCGCTCTCTGCACAGTGCTTCTTTTATTGCCTGATCGAATAATAAAGTATAAACGGGGGAAAGCATGGCGCCAATACTCAGGTCATATTCAATAAAAACAATTTTTCCACCTTTTTGATACACCAAGTTCCGCATACCCAGCGTTCCGCGTTTAGCAAAATTCCCGATAAAAATATCTCTGGTAACCTGTAGTAATTCGGACATAACACCCTGTGTCTGGCCAGACTCGTCACTGGCAATATAGCTGGTCATGGCACGAAAATCGGCATGCTGATTGAGCATGGCACGAAACTCCTTGCTTGGCGTTTGATTGATAAAACGGATCAAATCACGATTGGTCCTTTCTTTCGCTGGCCTTGTCCGAATAAAATGCACCATAGAAGCCATAAATAAATCACGAGCAGCATTGGGGAAGAAAATTTGATTTGTTTTTCTGCATGCTTCGGCAAATAATGACTTAGCAATTTCAATAACGCCTTCCATCATGTGTTCGCCGCCATAAATTTCATTAAAAATATTCCAGTAATCGGTGCGCGCGCTTCCTGTTGCTGTTGTGTCATTGCTAATCACAATGTCGCCTGGTTGGTAGAACTCCTGATAAAAATCTCCCTTCGTATCAAAAATAATCATAATCTCGTCTTCGCGCATAGTTTGGCGCAGCTGCCGAATGATTTGGCTAAACGCATTGGTTTTTCCCGTTCCTATACCGCCTAACAACATTAAATGTCTTCCCAGCATGTCTTCGCTAATAGGAATTCTTACATGCGTATTCGTGGCATCAATGCCCTCTAAAAAACACCGTGCCCCTCTGGGATCTAGCTTGGGCGCCGATACCATTAAACTGTCGCCAAATAAGACGTCCATTTTTTGATTTCTTCCTAATCCTGGCATACTAATCCTCCTTTTTACTCAATGCAGTCCATTTTTACATTCCCATATCTTGATCTGCAGAAGCTCCTCCCGTACTGCTGCCGCTATCTGCGCTTTCTGCGCCTCCCGAATCCATTCCGGCTGTGTTTTGTCCGTTTTCTGCTTCTGCTCCTTCGCTTGTTGAATCTCCTAACTGATCGTCGGCCGCAAGATCTTCTTGGTCTTCATTGGTTTCTGCCTCTTGGCTACCCAGGCTTTCACGGCCTGTTTCTTCGTTTTCGCCTTCGTCTTGTTCTTCGCCGGCGTCCTGGCTGCCTAAGCTTTCTCGGCCCGTATCTTCGTTTTCGCCTTCGTCTTGTTCTTCTCCGGCATCCTGGCTGCCTAGGCTTTCTCGGCCCGTATCTTCGGCTTCGCCTTCGTCTTGTTCTTCTCCGGCGTCCTGGCTGCCTAGGCTTTCTCGGCCCGTATCTTCGGCTTCGCCCTCGTCTTGTTCTTCGCCGGCGTCCTGGCTGCCTAAGCTTTCTCGGCTTGTATCTTCGGCTTCGCCCTCGTCTTGTTCTTCGCCGGCGTCCTGGCTGCCTAAGCTTTCTCGGCCTATACTTCCTTGATCCTGATCCGTATCTTGTTCTTGATCAACGGCCTGCTCTTGATCTGCACTTTGCTCTTGGTCGGAACCTGCTTCTTGCTTAGTATCTTGCACTTGGCCAGAATCTTGTCCCTGATCGGAATCTTCCCCTTGCTCAGCATCCTGTTCTTGTTCTGCACTTTGCTCTTGGTCGGAACCTGCTTCTTGCTCAGTATCTTGCACTTGGTCAGGCCCCTGTTCCTGCTCGGAATCTTCCCCTTGCTCAGCAACTTGCTCTTGGCCAGAACCTGCTTCTTGCTCAGTATCTTGCACTTGATCAGGCCCCTGTTCCTGCTCAGAATCTTCCCCTTGCTCAGCATCCTGTTCTTGATCCGCACCTTGCTCTTGGCCAGAACCTACTTCTTGCTCAGTATCCTGCACTTGATCAGGACCCTGTCCCTGCTCAGAATCTTCCCCTTGCTCAGCATCCTGTTCTTGTTCTGCACTTTGCTCTTGGTCGGAACCTGCTTCTTGCTCAGTATCTTGCACTTGGTCAGGCCCCTGTCCCTGCTCAGAATCTTCCCCTTGCTCAGCATCCTGTTCTTGCTCAGCAACTTGCTCTTGGTCGGAACCTGCTTCTTGCTCAGCATCCTGCACTTGATCAGGCCCCTGTTCCTGCTCAGAATCTTCCCCTTGCTCAGCATCCTGCTCTTGATCCGCACCTTGCTCTTGGTCGGAACCTGCTTCTTGCTCAGTATCCTGCACTTGGTCAGGACCCTGTCCCTGCTCAGAATCTTCCCCTTGCTCAGCATCCTGTTCTTGCTCAGCAACTTGCTCTTGGTCGGAACCTGCTTCTTGCTCAGCATCCTGCACTTGATCAGG
>CALWPV010000113.1 GCA_944383515.1 uncultured Clostridia bacterium | reverse complement strand
GAATCGAACCCCTAATCGTTCCGCGCTAATAATAAAGGGACGGACCGCATGGCGGAAAAGCATTCCGCTGTTCCGCTGCGGCCATATATAAAAGCGGAATCACGGAAAATCCCGCGTCTTTTCGGCTAGGCGGCGGGGCAACTTTTGCCGCCTTCCTGGCGCAGAAAACCGCCGCCCCTACGCGCGGTGGTGCCGGCCCAAAATCCCAACAAAAAACTGCCGCCCGCGTAGCTTGGAGCTATGCAGGCAGCAGCTTTTAGTTAGCAGCCTTTCAAATACGTTTCAAACCAGTTGCCCATCTCGGTCAGGCGCGCAATGCGGTTCTGCGGCCGGCCGCTTCTGGACAGCTCGTGCGTCTCGCCGTGGAACAGCGCAATCCGGCTCGGCACACCATTTTGCTGCAAAGCGTTAAACATCTGAATGGCCCCGCTCATCCAGCAGCGGTAATCCTCGTCCGACTGGATAAACAACGTCGGCGTTTTCGCATTCGGCGCATACTTCAGCGGCGAAATCTCCCACACCTGGTCAAAATCGTCCCAGGGATCGCCGCCCGCCTGCGGCAGGTCATAGGTAATGCCAATGTCCGTACACAGCAGTTTCGTAAAGTAGTTCGAAATGCTCCGCTGCGAAGCCGCCGCGGCAAACCGATCCGTGTGGCCAATCATCCAGTTACACATATAGCCGCCATACGAACCGCCGCAAATCCCAATATGCTCGCTATCCAGCTCCGGATACCGGCGAATCACCTCATCGGTAAAATCCATAAAATCGTCGTAATCAATCGTACCCAGAAGGCCGTTAATCTTCGCAAACGCATCGCCGCGTCCGTCACTGCCGCGCGGATTCGTATAAAACACAAAATATCCCATATTCGCGTAGCACTGCATCTCGTGGTGGAACACCGAACCAAACGCCACCTTCGGGCCGCCATGCATCTCCAAAATACCCGGATACTTCTTGCCCGCCTCAAAATTCAGCGGCTTCAGCACATAGCCCTCCAGCGTCACGCCCGCCCGGTTCTCAAACGTAAAATACTCGGGCGTAATCACGCTATGCGAATGCATATACGCTTCATTCAAACGCGTAAGGCGCTCTTCCTTCTTCTGCGGCTGGTTCACATCGTAGCGGTACAACTCCACCAGGTCATTTCCCCGCATAGCGGTGAAAACGATCACGCCATCCGCCATATCGAAGGCGTTAATGGAGCCCGGCACCGTAATCACATCCTCGATTGTTCCCTGATGGTTCATGCGTACCAGGTGCACATTGCCCCATACCGTCTGCGTAAAGTACAAATAGCCCTGATCGTACTTCATGCCATTGCCGCCGCCAAAATTCGCGTCGGAACCAACGCCGCCATGCGGCGCCGCATCGGGAAACGGCAGCGTCTCGCACTCGTGGGTATTCAAATGATAGATGCAGTAATCGGGGTTATCGCCGCGCTTCTCGTCGGGCAAGCTGGTATAGAAAATGTCGTCATTGCCCATAAAATAGAAGCTTCCAATAGCCGCCGTGCCCTGCGCAATCAGGGTTTTGGTTTCGCCCGTCGTCAGATCATACAGGTACATGCCGCTGGTGCGACTCAGTACGTCCGTATACTCGCAGCCGCCATATACTACCTTTGTTTTATCCGGCGACAGCTGCATACCCATGGCGTCTAGGTACGTAGGCGTAATCGCCTCCGCCCTGCCCTCTTTATGCAGCATAATAGTAGTACGCTTTTTATTGATCACCTTCCGGCCGTTAAACCAGAACGGAAATTCGTCGAACACGTCAAAATCCTTGCCTTGCCCGGCCCGCGGCCCGTCGCCCTGCTCTTCCGGCAGCGGTTGATTCTCCGGCGTATCCTGAACGGTCGTATACAAATACGTATCGGCATCGATCAGCTTAATCTGACCGGCGCGCTCTGGCACGCTCATAAAGGGCACCGCCTCGCCGCCATGAATGTTAATCTTATACCAGGAAGTGCCTTCGCTTCCCTTCTTTTTGCCGCGCCCCGTCACAAAGGCCACCGTATCGGCGTCCAGCCAAAAAGCGCCGCGCTCGTCGCCGCCCGTAGTTAGCGGATGATACTGACCCGTTTGCAAATCGATAATCCATACCTCGCTGGTGTACCCGTTAGTCTTTTCTACCGCGTTATGCTTAGCGAAAATGGCGTGGGCTCCGTCCGGCGCAATCACCGGATCGGACAAAAAGTTAAACTGATATAAATCCTGATAAACAACTTTTTCCATGATTTTCCTTTCTTACTGCATAAGGTGCTGCTGCATCCAGTTAACAATCTCTTCCATACGGCGAATCCGGTTTTTCGGCCGGCCCGAACGGGACAGTTCGTGGTTTTCTCCATGGAATAGTACCAGCCGGGATTCGCAGCCGTGCATTTTCAGCGCCGTAAACATGGACAGCCCCTCTGCCATCCAGCAGCGATAGTCTTGATCCGAATGAATGAACAGCGTAGGCGTAGTACACTTGTCTGCGTATTTCAGCGGCGAATGCTCCCACAGCTGCTCCATATTTTCGCGCGTGCGCGCGCCCTGGTGGTTCTTGGTGAAGCTATAGCCGATGTCGCTGGTGTGCTCAAATACGGTCCAGTTGGCAATGGAGCGCTGCGAGCAGGCGGCGGCAAAGCGATCGGTGTGTCCAATAATCCAGTTCGTCATGAAACCGCCGTAGGAACCGCCGGTCTCGCCCAGGCGTTTCGGATCGATATCAGGATATTTTTTCAGCATTTCATCGGTAAATTCCATAATATTGGTGTAATCCACGGTGCCGTATTTATTGCAGATATCGGCAAATTCACCGCCGCGGCCGTCGCTGCCGCGCGGATTACAGAAAATAACATAAAAGCCGGCATTAGCCCACATTTGCATTTCGTGGTGGAATACACTGCCAAAAACGGTGCGCGGGCCGCCGTGTATATGCAAAATACAGGGGAAGGTCTGATCGGGGTTAGCTTTTTTAGCTTCTTCGTAGCCGGCCGGTTTCATAGCCCAGCCGTGAATTTCTACGCCATCGGAGCCGGTATAGCTATGGAACTCGGGCGTAATTACTTCGTACTCCTGCTCAAACCAGTCGTTAAAATGCGTAACCTGCTCGCCGTCTAAGTACAGCTCGGCCAGCTTATTGCCATAAAGACCGCAGGTAACCATATGCTCGCTATTCACGTCGAAGCTATCCAGCGAGCCATCGGGCGTGAGGGTGTCGGAAATAGTGCCGTCTTCCATATTAATGCTGCGTAGATACGAGCCGTCGTTTACGGTGGTTACGAAAAACCAATAATCGCCCTGGCGCTTCTTGCCGCGGCCGCCGCCCAGTCTAGCGTCGCTGCCCACGGAGCCGCTGCCGATGCTGTGATCGTAATCCGCTAACTTGGTCAGCTTCTTCGTTTTTATATCCATTACATAGAAATCGTCGTAGTCCATACCGGGGTTGCCGCCTTCTTTAGTGGCTACCATAATTTTGCCCTCGGTCCAGAAATCGAATACGTAGCCGCGCAGCTGATTGGGCTCTGCCAGGCATTCGGTGCTGCCGGAATCCAGATCGTACAAGTAAATGCCGGGGTATTCGTATTTGAGACCTTTTTCCCACTGCGCGCCGCGGTATAGCACCTGGCGGTCTTTTACTTCAAAGCTTCCCGCGTCGAAGAAGGGCTCGGTAATCGGCGTTAACTCGCCGCTGCCGCGGTGGTATATATACAGCCGGCCGCGCAGCCCCTGCGTAAAGCCGCGGCCATTAAACCAGAACGGAGACTCTTCAATAATCTCGTACGCTCTGTCTTTTAGCGGTTCGCCGTTGTTCTGCGTGGCCGCAAGGATATACGTGTCTTCGTCAACAATTTCCAGGCGTGTGGCTTGCACCGGCAGAGCAAAAGCGCGAGCGGCTTCCCCGCCCTGCGGGTTAATTTCGTAATACACCGTGCCCTCGTTTTCGCTATCTTCTTTGGTGCGTTTGGCCGCGAACAGCAGCGTGCCCTGCGGCGTCCAGGTGTAACCCTTGGCGTCGCCATGGGACGTAAGCTGAATACTGGTTTTGGTATCGACATCGAGCAGGTACAGATCGCCTTTATACGTGTTTTCCTCCAGGCAGGCCTGCTGCACGACATAGGCTACTTTTTTGCCATCCGGCGAGAAGGTCGGATTGCTAACGAATTTAAAATCCAAAAACGACTGGATTTCGATTTTTTTCTTCATGAGAACCTCCAATTTCTAAATCAAGAAACTTTTTAAAAGAGTTTTAATATATGGTTTAATTATAGCACCGACCCGCTCGTTTGTCTATAGCTTTTTTATCTCCATTGTGAAACGCCCTACCACCCCAACCAGTAGGCCGCCAGCTTCAGCACGCCCGCCAGCAGCATAACGAAAATGGGATTCACTTTTCCCGTGCGCAAAAGCACAAACGCGATCAGAAAAATGACCGCCATAACCACGTTAATACCAGAAAGCGTAACCGCGCCCGTGCCCCAAAAAGCAGTAACCAAAATCGAAACGCCCGCAGAGGCAATCATGGCTACCACGGCCGGGCGCAGCGAGATCAGTACGCCCTGCAGCGTTGCCACGGTGCGATACTTCAAATACAGCCGGGCAATGAACGTAACTAAAATGCACGACGGCAAAATGCAGCCCAGCGTCGCCACCAGCGCGCCGCCCACTCCGGCAATCTTAATGCCTACAAAGGTTGCCGAATTAATGGCAATGGGACCCGGCGTCATTTGCGAAATGGTAATCAGATCGGTAAATTCAGCCATGCTCAGCCAGCCATGCGTGGTTACAATCTGATCCTGAATCAGCGGCATAGCCGCGTAACCGCCGCCAAAACTGAGCAGTCCAATCTGCAAAAAGCTAAAAAAAAGTAATAGATAAATCACGACCGCTTCCTCCTTCCGGCCACCAGAGCCCGTATAACACCCAGCACTGCCACAACCACAATGACCAGCACCACATTGACATGGAAGAAACACGTCGCAACAAACGAAACAATCATAATTCCGATCGACAGCGGACTTTTCGTGCGCACTACATCGGCGCCCATGTCCCAGACCACCGAGGCAATCACGGCGCCCACTCCGGCCTGCATGCCCTCTAACAGCTGCGCAATCCACACATTCGACCGAAATGCCGCGTAAAACACAGAAATCAGAGAAATAATCACAAACGGCGGGATAATCGTAGCCACCGTTGCCACCAGCGCGCCCCAAAGCCCCGCCAGCTTATACCCCACCACAATCGCTCCGTTCACCGCAATGGCTCCCGGCGCCGACTGCGCGATCGCCACCAGATCCAGCATTTCCGCTTCCTCAATCCAGTGGTATTCGTCCACAAATTTCTTTTTCATGAGCGTCACAATCACGTAGCCGCCGCCAAACGTAAAAGCGCTCAAATACAGCGTAGATACAAACAGCGTTTTCAGTATCTTCTTTTTATTTTCCATGCTCCAACTCCACTCCCAAGATAATAGCTTTGATTGCAAAACCAGATACAGTATACGCCCCCTTGCTTTATTTGTAAAATAGTATTATTCTATAGAAAGCATATGGTTTTATCAATGAAAGGAATGGAAATACTATGACGCTACGCCACCTCACCATTTTCCTCAAAGTGTATCAGCAGCAACATATCACACAAGCTGCGGAGCAGCTCAATTTGACGCAGCCTACGGTTAGTCTGGCAATCAAAGAGCTCGAAACCTATTATGGTATAAGGCTGTTTGAGCGCCTCGGACGGGGCGTAGCCCCGACCGAGGCCGGCCGGGAACTCTACCGCTACGCGGTTCATATCACCTCGCTTTTTGACGAAATGGAAACACGCATGAGAAACTGGGATTCTATGGGGGTGCTGCGGGTTGGCAGCAGTATTACCATTGGCACCCATATTCTTCCCTCGCTGATTCAATCGTTTCAAACGTCGTTTCCCGGTATGCAGGTGGAAGCGCATATCAGCAATTCCGGCGAAATTGAAAACCGGCTGCTGAGCAATCAGATTGACGTGGGTTTAATTGAATCTAAACCCGCGCATGCGGAGCTTTACTCGGTGCCATTTTTACAGGACTCGCTCTGCGCCTTAACCGCCCCGGATCACCCGCTGGCTACTAGGCCTTCGGTTACGTTGAAAGACCTGGCCGATTATCCTTTTTTAATGCGTGAAAAAGGAAGCGCCGTACGGGATATGGTAGATTCGTCTTTGGCCTTGCAGCAAATCGCAATAAGGCCGCGCTGGGAAAGTACCAGTACCCAGGCTATGATTAAGGGTGTGGCGGCCGGTCTCGGCGTGGCCGTGCTGCCCCGTGTTATGGTACAGGAAGCAGCCGGAAAAGGCGATGTGGTTATGCTGCCGCTTACGCCGCCCCTTCTCCGCCGGCTCCATTTGGTGTACCATAAACAAAAGTATATCAGCCCCAGTCTGCAAAACTGGATAACGCTCTGTCAAGAGTACGGAAGATCAGCAAAAAAATAAGGGCGCTTTCGCCCTTATAAATGATTATGCCTCGGCTGCCCAGCCTTTACATACATTGATCCACCCGTCGGCCTTCGCATACGTTTCTAGCTCTTCTATGGTAAGCTCAATGGCGCTGCTTGCGCTTCCGCAAGCGGGAAACACGGTAGCAAAGCGCTTAAGCGAAAGATCCAAATAAACGCGCACGCCCTCCCGAATGGCAAAAGGACAAACGCCGCCCACCGCATGGCCAATCAGCGTTACGGCTTCTTCCGGCGAAAGCATTTTAGCCTTCGCGTCAAACTGCGCCTTATACTTAGCGTTATCGATTTTGGCATCGCCGGCGGCCACAATTAAAATGGGCTCTCCCTTCACCGAAAAAGACAGCGTTTTCGCAATGCGCGCAGGCTCGCAGTGCAGCGCCTGCGCCGCCAGCTCCACCGTAGCGCTGGAAACCTCAAATTCCATTACGCGATCTTCCATATGGTATGCCTTAAAATACTGTTTGACTGCTTCAATTGACATAGTCTCTGACTCCTTCATTTCCTTCGTCCCGATATGCCCTATGGCATGGTTTCGATTATACGCAGCCCCCTTCTCTTTGTCAAGTAGCCGCCCCCGGCCATGCTGTATAAAGGACTTGTCCGCTGCATAAAAATCTGTTATAATTAGTCAAAACTAACCACAAAGGAGTTTCTCTATGCAAACTACTGTACAAGCGCTGCTTGCGGCCATGCCCCCCGGCAGCACGCAACATATTTCACTTCCTGTATATAACGACGCCCCCCTAGATCTTACGCTCGTGCGCGGCGCGCGCGGCGGCCAAACACTGGTGGTTAGCGCCGGTGTTCACGGCTGCGAGTATATTGGCGTAGAAGCGCTCCGGCGGCTGCGCAGCGCCTTAGATCCGGCGCAGCTTAGCGGCAATGTAGTGCTTTTGCCGTTAGCCAATCCGGAAGGGTTTTATGCACAGGCTAAACAAGTGGTACCGGCTGACCAAGTTAATCTGAACCGGGCTTTTCCGGGAGACGCCGCGGGCAGCGCCGCGTATCGCCGCGCCTATGCCATAGAACGCTACCTGTTTAGCGCGGCCGATTTCTGGCTGGATCTACACAGCGGCGATATGCACGAAATGGTTATGCCCTACGCCTATTTCCCTCTTGCGGGCGCCGCGCCCGAAACGCCGGCGGACCAGCCGCGCGTAACGCCGGAAACCGCCTTAAAAGCGTGTAGCGCCGTGAAGGCGCTTTCTGTGCCATACCGGCTCGGATCGTATGCACGCACAGGGCTTTACAACTGGGCGGCGCTGCGCGGTATTCCGTCGCTTCTGCTGGAGCGCAGCGGCCGCTGCCTGCGCCCGGAAGAAGACATTGCCATTTACATGCGCCAGGTTGGCGAGCTTATGGCTCACCTGGGCATAGCAGAGCCTACAGGTGCCTCAGCGGCCACGCCGCAGCAGGAGCTAACCGATGCCATATATACAGAGGCCCAGCAGCCTGGTTTTTGGTATCCATACATTAAAGAAGGACAGACCTTTGCCGCCGGCGCGTGTCTGGGCCGGCTGGAAGATCTGTCCGGAAACTGCGTGCAGCAGGTGCGCGCGGCTTTTGACGGTCTGGTGCTCTATTACACCGCGGTGCTGGGCGTGGCAGAGGGCGACGGCCTTGTGGCGTACGCTCGCCTGGCGCATTAACGCCGCCGTAAGCTTTCTAAACGTTCTTTCAGATCCCGCAGCGCCTCGCGATATTTTTGGGAGGTGGCTGTGGGATTTCTATGTAAAAGCGAAACTATGCGCGGACGCAGGGTTGTATCGCGCATTTCTTGCAGTTCTTGCCATTTTTGCCGCAGATTTTCCGGGCGCGGCATGGTCGCAAGCCATTTCTCTCGCTCCGCGGAAAGGCGCACGAGCATCTGTTTGAGGTCCAGCGCCGCCTGAATGGATTGCACGCTATCCATGACGAAAAACACGCAAAACAGCAGGTTAACGCCTACTAAAACCGGTGTGGGAATCAGGCTCAAAAAGCACAGCATAGCCGGATGAATGCCTTTCACCAATAATACGGAAAATACGCCCCAGCCCAGCGATACGCCCAGGCAAATATGCCCGTTAACGTTAAGCGGTTTTTGACTGTAATCCCAATACCGCACGTGAAACAGCTTTTCCATGGCAGCTCCTGTAACATATTCCAGCACAGTTGCCCCTATCATGCCTGATAAATAAATGAGAACAATATGGTCCCTCGCAGGCGCGGTAATCATTAAAATAATCACGGCGCCGCTGCCATAAATGGGGAGCCAGGGCCCCCGCAAAAATCCGCGGTTAATCCACTGCCGCTTTCGGCAGGAAACAAAGCAGGATTCCCATACCCACCCTAAAATACTATAGGAAAAAAATAAAACGATCCAAGTCATCCACTTCGTTAGCATTGGTTAATCTCCATTCCGAAGCGCCACAAATAGCCGTGTGAAAAATCAGCTATCCGAGCTGATTTTTCACACTACTTCCTCCATACTTGCCAAACGAGTACAGCGCCCACGAGCAGCGCGGCAGCTCCCAGGAGCAAAACCACCCAAAACGCGCCTGCCATGGTTTGCGGGTCATATTGCCATGCGAAAAGCCCCAGTGAGCCGATCGCTATAATGCCTAAAACAATTCCAGCTATAAGACGCACTTTCGTTTTCCGATTATAGTGAATCACGGGTTTTTCGGGCGCGACTGGCTGCTCTTTTTCCATGACGTAATTGGTGAGCAGTACGCCAAGGCGCTCTACCTGCTGCTCCTTTACCACTTTGTATCCGCGGCGCTCAAAAAAAGGCCGGGCGGTAATCGATGCGTGAACGCTAAGCACAGGCGCAGAAACCGCAGCCTCCAGCGCGTCGCACAGCGCCGTGGCAATGCCGCGCCCCTGATAGTCTTTATGTATATAGAGGCGGTCCAGATAGCCGCTTGCGTCGATATCGCCAAAACCAACAATCCGCCCCGCTTCCTCTGCTACCAGCGCTATATGGGAGTGAAACGAAGCATCCCAGCCTTTCAGGTCTATATGGCCCGTAGCCCACGCGTCTACCTGTTCTTTAGAATAATCCTTTATATTAACCGCATGTACGGTATCATAAAATAGCTGCGCCATACTGGGGCAGTCTTCCGATTGATAAGCACGAATCTGCATACTCTCCTCCATTTCATAGCGCTTTAGCGCGGAGATCGCGGCGCAAATTTCAAATTTGCGCCTGCGAAAAAAGCTATTTGTGGCGCTTCGGCACAAATAGCCATGTGAAAAATCAGCTATTCAGGCTGATTTTTCACATTATCCTCCATTTCGTAGCGCTTTAGCGCTGTGTCAATTATATAAACCTAAGCCCCTCCTGTCAAGATAAACAAATCGGCCGACAAAAATCAGCATTTTTCCATATTTTTGCTGATTTTTATTTTTTTGCCTGATTGTGTGATCCATTCGGTAAATTTCTCCGATAGTTATATATAGAGGGATCCCTATCACTATGGAGGTGACTATGCATATGAATGTAGAACATGAAAACGAAGCCCAGCGCGCGCTATGGGCTCTGAAAGAAGAATTTATCTGCGCTTTTCATAATTTAAAAATATTAGAGCGGCAGGTCTTGCACTCGCCCGGCTGCATCGTTATGAAGGGGCCGCAAAAACAGCATGCTTACTGGCAATACTATAGCGACGGCGTGCATATCTTCAAATATATTAAGGGAAAGCAAATAGAAGAAGTACGGCAAAAAATTGCGGCCTATAAACAGCTGAGAAAGCGCCGCCGCATGCTGCGCGCCGATATCCAGTGTTTTATGGCTGCGCTCAAAGCGTTTGGCGAAGACCCTTGGGCCGTTTTAGAAGAATATGAGCAGGAGCGGCAGTATCAGGACGATATCGCGGCGCAGCGCGCCGTCGCCATGCGCGGTGCGCAAAATAATATGAAGAGCCGCTGACTTTATTCGGTCAAACCATTTATCCGGATTTTACGCTTTACCGCAAAGACAACGCGGTGTTCTACTGGGAACACCTTGGCCTTATGCATGACGAAGCTTATCGCCAAAAATTTAAATACAAAGAGGAGCTGTATGCCCGTGCCGGCATTCGCCGCAATGACCAGCTCATTGTAACCGAAGATCACGACGGCGTTATCGATCTGCAAGAAGTTCGGCTCATTCTTGCCATGAAGCACTTTATGTAAGCAGTCGCTGCGGGCCTATCCCTCTGCCGTACTTTTTACGGCGGCCCGCAGCCTTTGTTTCGGAGTGAATTAACCTCTATTTTAGCGCTATGCCGGCAGCTATATACTAGGTTCATAAGGGTAATTTATACCTGTTACCGCGCGAACTCCCCTTTAGCAGAGTCTATTGATACCTGCCGCCGCCCACATTCTCTTAGCGCAGGTTACAGCTAAAGCTACCCATGCAAAACCTGCCTCCAAAAAGTACCCGCCGCGCCGCATAAATCTGCCGCGCAAAAGCCAAACTGCTTATAAATGAAACGCCGCGCAGGAAAGGAGGAAACGACCGTATGGAAAAAAACATACTCATTGTGACAACCACCAGCGACTTTCTCGGCAAATTTGAGCAAGACAATGTACGCACCCTCCAGTCCTTGGGCTACGAAGTACACTACGCCACCAACATTCATGAACCAGCGTATCACGACAGCACACCGCTTATCCGCAGCCTCGGCGTTCATCTGCACCCTATTGCCATTGCCCGCTCTCCGTATCAGCTGCGCGCCAACCTAACCGCGCTGCGCCAGCTGATCCACCTAATCGACCGCCACCACATTGCGCTCCTTCACTGCCACACGCCCGTCGGCGGCATTCTTGGCCGCCTCGCCGCGCGCCTCAGCCCCCACCGCCCTCGCGTCATTTACACCGCGCACGGCTTCCATTTTTACCACGGCGCGCCGCTCATTGCCCACCTGCTCTACTACCCCGCAGAGCGCCTGCTCGCCCGCCTCACCGACGTGCTCATTGTCATTAACGAAGAAGATTACCGCGCCGCCCGCCATTTTATTCTCAAAAAAGGCGGCAGCCTCTATAAACTGCCCGGCGCCGGCCTCAATACCAACCGCTTTCACCCCTTCACCGCGCAGCAGCGCCGCTTTTACCGAAGCAAACTCGGCCTGCGCCCCGGTCAGCTGCTGCTCGTTTCCGCCGGCGAGCTCACCGCCAATAAAAACCACGAAACCATACTCCGCGCGCTCGCCCTGCTATGCCGCCAAAACCGCTGTCCACCCCTTCGCTACTTCATTTTAGGCGACGGATTTCTCAAAGCCCACCTCGCGCAGCAAATTCAAACGCTGAAGCTTACAGACATGGTCACCCTGTACGGCTACTGCCACCACGTTCCTCTCATTCTCGGCTGCGCCGATCTCAGCCTCTTCCCCTCCCACCGCGAAGGCCTCGGCATGGCCGCCCTCGAATCCCTCGCCATGGGCGTTCCCGTCATTGCCGCCGACAACCGCGGCACGCGCGAGTACATGGTGCCCCGCAAAACCGGTTACCTCTGCCGCTCCGACGATCCGGCCGCTTTCGCGGACGCCATCGCCGCCTTTGCCCGCCTGGCGGGCCCCGAGCGCCGCGCCATGAAGCATGCCTGCATAAACGCCGCAAAACCCTTTGAAACCCGCTACAGCAGCGCCATTATGAAACGCATTTACCAGTCCCTAGGAGGCGAACATGCAATCCCCTACCATCAGCATCATCATGAGCGTTTACAATCCACAAAATCCTAAACGTTTACGGCGCGCCGTGCGCTCACTCATAAACCAAACCTTTACCGACTGGGAGCTGCTCCTGTATGACGACGGCTCCTGCGAGCAGGCAGCCCAGCGCATCCGCGCGGCGGCAAACATGGACGAGCGCATTCTGTATATCCGCTCATGCCGCAACCGGGGTCTGGCGTATGCCCTGAACGTGCTCACCCGCTGCGCCTGCGGCGCTTTTGTTGCGCGTATGGATGACGACGACATCGCCCTGCCCACGCGGCTGGCGGTGCAGTACGCCTTTTTATGCCGCCATCCGCAGTATGCCTGGGCCGGCTCTAACGCCGAGCTGCGCGACGAAAAGGGGGTTTGGGGCCTTTTAACCATGCCCATGGCGCCCAGCCGGCGCGATTTTCTGTTTAACTCTCCCTATATTCACCCCTCGGTTATGTTTCGGCGGGACGTACTGCTGCGGTGCGGCGGCTACCAGACCGGCCCTGCCTTTTCCGGCTGCGAAGATTATGAACTGTTTATGCGGCTGCACCGCCAGGGGTTTCGAGGATACAACCTGCAGCAGCCGCTGCTGCAATACTTTGAAGACTATCAATCGCATAAACGGCGCACCTATGCCCGCCGCATTCGCGAAATGAAAGTGCGCTACCACGGGTTTCGCTCGCTCGGCTTTAGTAAGGCCGAGTCGCTGCCCTATGTAGCTAAACCGCTGCTGGTAGGCGCGCTGCCGCGCGCCGCTCATTTGGCGCTGAGAAAACACTGGAAACGAAAGAAGGAAGCTCCCCATGACTCATTTACGAAGAAGCCGCTACCGCCGTCTGCTGCTGGGCGCGCCCCGGCTGGCAGGCGCCGTGCATCTGGCTGATCTACCTTGCGAAACAACGCGCACGCTCCTGATTAGCCATGTGGTACTGCCCGCCCTGGGCGCCTTTACCGAGTGGCTGGTAGAGGACGCGGCGCAGCGCGGCCTGCGCCGCCTGTATTTTCTCTCGCGCGACGGCTACCTCATGCGGCAGAGCGCGCAAATTCTTTGCGAGCAGCGCTCTCTCCCTATAGAATGCCGGTACCTAAGCTGCTCCCGCTACGCGCTGCGCCTGCCCCTGCTTCACCTAAACCGCGAGGCAGCGCTCGACTATCTGTGCCGCCCCAGCCTGCAGGTCTCTGTGCCCCGCGTTTTGCAGCGCTCCTATGTAACCGCCGCCGAACAAAAACAGATCCTGCGTGAGCTGCCGGGCCCCCTGCGCACTGCAGCGCCGCTAACCAAAGCCCAGTTAAAACAGCTGCGCCGCGCACTGGCGGACAGTCCCTCGTTTTGGCCGCTGGTTCGCGCTCATTCCGAGGCCGCCTGGCCTTCTCTGGCCGCCTATATCACGGAGCAGCAAATGACCGACGAAATCCCCTTCGCCATTGTCGACAGCGGCTGGCTGGGCTCCCTGCAGGAATGCCTCGCGGCAGCTCTTGCGGCCCTCGGCCGAAAAATCGCGCTACCCGGCTATTACTGGGGGCTCTACCAGGCTCCCGCTGCCGGGCCATACCATACGTACCTTTTCGGCCCCCACGGCCAGCTGCGCACCAAAGCGCTCTGGAACAATAATGTGTTTGAGGCCCTGTTTACCGCGCCCCATGGCATGACGCTGGGCTATAACGCACAGGGACGCCCCTATTACGCGCCGCCGCGCCAAAGTCTGGCTGCCGACATCGAGGCCATGGTCCCGCGGTATATGCGCTGCCTGGCCTCTCTGCCCGGGCGCAGCCCGAAAAAAGAAAAAACCGCCGCGCTCTCGCTGCTCACGCAGCTGATGGCGCACCCCACGCCCGCCGAGGCCCGTCTTATCGGCTCGCTTCCTTTTTACGACGACGTAATTGAACGCGGCCGCCAGGAGCTGGCGCCGCCTCTTTCGCCCCGCGCGCTGCGCCGCCCCTTGCCGCCCTGCGCCTGGCCCGAAGGCAGCCTGCGGCGCTCTGCCGGCGCCCCTTCGCACGCTCTGTTTCGTTACCATGTATTTCAGTATTTACGCTATGCCAGAAAGGAGGCGCTCTCCCTTGGCTTATTTAGAAAACCGCTTCGTCATTAGCCAGCTGACCCGGCGCGAACTCAAACGCAAATACGCCCGTTCCCGCCTGGGCATTGTCTGGAGCGTTTTGGCGCCGCTTCTTTCTATGGTCATTCTCTCGCTCATTTTCTCCCAGCTTTTTAAACGCTCCATTGAAAACTACCCTATTTACTATTTGTCCGGCTACCTCATTTGGCAGGCGCTTACCGGCGCCACCACATCGGCCATGACCGCGCTGGTCGATAACCGCGCGCTGCTGCTCAAAATTAAATTTCCCATGGAAATTTTTTTAGTGACCCGCGTTTACACCGCCTTTATTAACCTGCTGTATTCCTTAGTGGCCTACGCCCTGATGCTCCTCGTGTTTCGCATTCCTCTTTCTTTCGCTCTGCTGGCCGCGCCGCTTCTTTTTCTCTTTGTCTTTGTCTTTTCTTTGGGCCTTTCTTACATGCTGGCCACGGCCTACGTCTTTTTTGGCGACGTCAAACACCTTTACAGCGTTTTTCTCACGCTCTGGATGTATGTATCGGCCATTTTTTATCCCGCCGAGCAGCTCTCCGGCTTCATTTATGAGGTTATTCGCGTCAATCCGGTCTACCAATATATTCATGCGCTGCGCACGCTCGTTCTCGGCGCCAGCCTGCCGGGCGCGTCCGCCTGGCTCTACATGCTCGCGTGGAGTCTGGCCGCCTATCGGGGCGGCCGCGCCCTGTTTAACCGTTACCGCGCGCGGATCATGCAAAAACTATAGAAAGGAGCCTCCTTCATGGAAACCATAACGCTTCGCAATGTCACCATGCAATTTAGGCGAGCTACGCAGGAAAGCGGCAGCCTAAAAGAATGGCTGGTCCAAACGCTGCAAGGCCGCAAACGCTACGAGCTGTTTACCGCTCTCGATCAGGTAAGCTTTAGCGCTCAGCGGGGCGAAGTGATCGGTATAATCGGCGCTAACGGCGCCGGAAAGAGCACGCTGCTTAAAATCATTGCCGGCGCGCTGCGCCCCACCGCGGGAACGGTGTGCGTAAATTTTGCCAAAGTACAGCTGCTCACGCTGGGCACCGGATTTGACATGGAGCTAACCGGCCGCGAAAACGTCTATTTAAACGGCGCGCTCATCGGCTATTCCCGCGCGTTTCTCGATGCCAACTACGAAAGTATTGTCCGGTTTGCCGAGCTAGAGGGTTTTATGGACGAAAAAGTACGCAGCTATTCTTCGGGCATGGTATCGCGCCTGGCCTTTGCCATTGCCACCGCGGCCGCGGACGCCGCGCCGTCTCCGGCGGCCCCTGCGCCGGAGGTGCTGATTTTAGACGAGGTGCTCAGCGTGGGCGATCTGTTTTTTCGCAAAAAAAGCGAAGCGCGCATTATGGCCATGATGCATAGCGGATGCACAGTGCTTATTGTCTCGCATTCCCCCGGCGTTATTCAAAATAATTGCAGCCGGGCTCTTTTTCTCGACCACGGCAGCCTCATGGCCGACGGCGACCCCAAAACCGTTTGCGCCGCCTATGAAGCGTCGCGGAAAGAAGGCCGCGTATGAATAATCCCTATATCCGCATGCGGCGTCTGCTGCGCCGCCTAACCGTGCTTTTCCCGCAGCGCCCCTTAGCTCCTCGGCCGCTTCCCGCTGGGGGCGAAAGCGCGCCGCGCGACGCACTGCCGCTCTTACTCGAAACGCTGCGCCGCTACGACGTTCTTTCCTTCGACGTTTTCGACACGCTGCTGCTGCGCCCCTTTTCGGCGCCGCAGGATCTATTTGACTTTCTGGGCGCCGCCCTAGGCTACCCCTA
>CALWPV010000112.1 GCA_944383515.1 uncultured Clostridia bacterium | reverse complement strand
AAGGTATTGAATAACAGAAAGTAAATATAGTATAATGTCCATGAGCATTGGCTCCTTTCTGGGATGTTGGTTTGCTGATTGACATTATACCAGAAAAGGGAGGTCAATGCTCTTTTTATTTCAGACTTCCCTAAAAATCAAGGTTTTTATTATATTTTGGAACAAAAAAACAGGTAGTATTTGACACTACCGAGAAATAACAGGAGGTTACATTTTGAAAGACAGCTTTAAGGGACTGGGAATATACGCCGTTATTATCGTATTCGTTTTGCTCATGTTTATGTTTAACGGCTTTAATTTTGGGCTGAATAGTCCGATCCGTATGACCGATGCCGAATTAACCCACAATCTGGAAGACGGCAAAGTAGAGCGTGTCGAAATTACACCGCTTAAGGTTGGCGATGCCAGCATGGGTGACGCGACAGTGCTGCTCAGCGACGATACAACGGTATATACCGTGTATGTTTCCAATATTGAGAGTTTTCGGCAGAGGATGCAAGAAAGCTATGCATCGGTGCCGGTGGTGGTTTCCACGGTAGAACCCGACAGCATTTGGGGAGAGATTATACCGGTTGTGCTCTTAGTGGGCGGTATGTGTCTTTTCTTGTTCCTCGTGATTAACCGCATGCAAAGCGGCGGCAGCGGTGGCGGCAACAAAATGATGAATTTTGGCCGTAGCCGGGCGCATATGATCGATAAGTCGGAAAATCCGATTCGGTTTGCCAATGTAGCGGGGCTGGAAGAAGAAAAAGAAGAAATGAAAGAAGTGGTTGACTTCTTGAAATCGCCGCAGCGTTTTACAGAGCTCGGCGCCCGGATTCCTAAAGGCGTTCTTATGGTAGGGCCTCCCGGTACCGGTAAAACGTATTTGGCTAAGGCGGTAGCCGGTGAGGCCGGCGTTCCGTTTTTCAGCATATCCGGTTCCGATTTCGTAGAAATGTTTGTGGGTGTGGGTGCGTCCCGCGTGCGGGATTTGTTTGAACAGGCGAAAAAGAACGCGCCCAGTATTGTATTTATTGACGAGATCGATGCCGTTGGCCGGCAGCGTGGCACGGGCCTGGGCGGCGGTCATGACGAACGGGAACAGACGCTGAACCAGCTGCTGGTGGAAATGGACGGATTTGGCGTGAACTACGGCGTAATTGTAATCGCCGCTACAAACCGTGCGGATGTACTGGATCCGGCGCTGCTGCGTCCGGGCCGGTTTGACCGTCAGGTGGTGGTAGGACGTCCCGATGTGAAGGGACGGGAAGAAGTGCTCAAGGTTCACTCCAAAACCAAACCGCTGGGAGAAGATGTCGATTTACACACCATTGCGCAGACAACAGCCGGTTTTACGCCGGCGGATCTGGAGAATCTGCTTAACGAGGCTGCTATTTTCGCGGCGCGTAGTAAACGCCGGTTTATCAATATGGAAGACATGCAGAAGGCATTCATTAAAGTAGGTGTGGGAACCGAGAAAAAGAGCCGGGTCATTTCCGACCGCGAAAAGAATATTACCGCGGTACATGAAGCGGGACACGCGATTTTGCACCATGTGCTGCCCGGACTGGATCCGGTGCACAGCATTTCCATTATTCCCACCGGCATGGCCGGCGGTTATACCATGCCGCTGCCGGAGGAGGATACGCTGTACTGGACCAAGAGCCGCATGGAAAACGAGATTGTGGCCCTGCTGGGTGGCCGCGTGGCCGAAGAGCTGGAAATTGGCGATGTGACAACGGGCGCTTCGAATGATATTCAGCGCGCTACGGCCATGGCTAGAGGCATGGTTATGAAATATGGTATGAGCGAGCGCCTGGGCCTGGTACAGCTGGGACAGGAAAACGAAGAGGTCTTCTTGGGGCGCGACCTTGGACAAAGCCGTAACTATGGCGAAGAGGTGGCCGCCACCATAGACAGCGAAATTCGCCGGATCATTGAAGAGGCGCACCAAAAAGCCCGCGCGCTTCTGACGGAATATCATGAGGTGCTGATTCGTACCCGCGATTTACTGCTCACAAAAGAGAAAGTGAGCGGCGAAGAGTTTGCCGCGTTGTTTACGCCGCAAAATGCATAATGCATAAAACAAAAGTGGTCGATGCCGTACAGGCCGGCCACTTTCTATGTATAGAGTAGAGGAGTGTGAAAGAAAGTGGCGGAGGATATCACGGTACTGGCTTATGTAAGTCAGTATAAAGAAAAATATTATTTTAATGAAGAGCTGGGAAAACTGCCGGATCGCGTGCGCAATGAAATTCTCATGTGTCTGATTATGATTGTGGAAGAGGCCGGCGGTGTGGCCGAACTGGGATTTACGCCGGAAGGCGAGGTCTTTTTAGACAGTTACTGCGAAGAGGGCGACCTGGGATACGACGCGATATCGGGTGGCCTTTTAGTGCGCGAGGTGGAGCGCGAGCATGCCGACCTGCTGGAAGAGCTCACGCTTTGGTATCGCACCCGGGACGTGCTTGGCGGTCAGGAGGGAAAATAAGTATGTTATTAGTATTTGACATTGGAAATACGCAGATTAAAATGGGTGTGTTCAAAGGCGAGCAGCTGATTAACAGCTGGCGCATGACCACGGCCACGCAGAAGACAACCGATGAGTATGGCAGTACTATTGGTATGATGCTGCAAATGGCTCATATCGATATAGAGCAGATTCATAGCGTGGTCATTTCTTCCGTGGTACCGCATATTATGCATTATTTTTGCAATGCCGTACGCCGGTATATCGGCTGCGAGCCCTTAGTTATTGGACCAGGAATTAAAACCGGTATCGCGATTAAAACAGAAAACCCGAAAGAAGTGGGCGCAGATTTGATTGCCGACGTGGCCGCCGCCTGTAAGCTGTATGGCAGCCCGTGCCTGGTGGTCGATTTCGGTACGGCTACGAAATTTGAAGTGATCAATGAAAAAGGCGAATTTATTGCGGCGGTCTTTTCTCCCGGCATCGGCATCGCGGCCGACGCGCTCTGCTCCCGGGCCGCGCAGCTGCCCATGATCGAGATTAAAAAGCCGGAGCGCATTTTAAACTCCAACACAACACTGTGCATGCAGGCCGGATTAGTATACGGCTATATTGGTCAGGTGAAGTATATTGTGGAGCAGATTAAAAAAGAAATGGGCCTTCCGGACATGCAGGTTGTAGCCACCGGCGGCTTCAGCAAAGTATTTGACGGCGAGCTCTCCTGCATCGACGTGTATGATAGCAATTTAACGCTGAAAGGCCTGCAAATCATTGCCAGCCGCAACAAAAAAAGCGGAGAGCGCCCATGAACATAGCAGGCGTACCGCTTTGCAGCCGTGTGCTGGCCGCTCCTATGGCCGGAGTCTCCGACTCTAGTTTTCGGCAGCTTTGCCGCGAATTTGGCGCCGGCGCCACATATACCGAAATGATCAGCGCCAAAGCACTATACTACCAGAATGAGAAAACCGGCGAGCTGCTTTATAAAACGCCACAGGAGGAACCGGTGATTGTGCAGCTGTTCGGCAGCGATCCCGAGATTTTGGCAGGGCAGGCTGCCAAACTGGCAGATTCTTTTTGCGCTATCGATATCAATATGGGGTGCCCGGCACCCAAAATTATCAAGAATAAAGAAGGCTCTTATCTTATGCAAGAGCCGCAGCGAGTCGCTGCCATTGTAAAGGCGGTCAGCCGGGCGGTACCCATTCCGGTAACGGTAAAAATTCGCAAAGGGTATGCTGCGGGCGACGACCAGGCGGTGGAGATTGCAAAAATCTGCGAGGAAAACGGCGCGGCCGCCCTGACCGTGCACGGACGCACGGCGGCGCAAATGTACAGCGGAAAAGCAGACTGGGAGGTAATCCGCCGCGTGAAGCAGGCGGTGAGCATTCCGGTTATCGGTAATGGCGACGTGGTCAGCGGCGAGAGCGCGGCGGCCATGCTGGCGCAAACAGGGTGCGACGCGGTTATGGTGGGACGCGCCAGCCGGGGCAATCCCTGGATCTTTCAGGAGATTATTACGTTTTTGGAAACCGGACGGCCGCTGCCGCGGCCGGAGGAAGAACAGGTACTGCAAATGGCTTGGCGCCACGCGCGCATGATGGTGGAAGAAAAGGGCGAGTATCTGGGCATTCGCCAGATGCGCTCTCACCTTTTGTGGTATCTGAAGGGCCTTCACGGCGCAACGGAGAAGAAGCGAAAATTGCAGACGGTAAGCACGCTGGAGGAGCTTGCGAAGGCACTCTTTTCTTGACAAGAGTGGTTTCATGCAGTATAATACTGCGATATGGTGTACTGCTACAGAAAGCAGGATAATAGGGAGGTTCATTATGGAAAATACAAAAAAAGTCATTTTAACCCACGCGGGTATGGAAAAAATGGAGCAAGAGCTCATTGAGCTTAAAACGGTGAAGCGCCATGAAGTGGCGCAAAAGATTAAAGAAGCGCGGGCGCAGGGCGACCTGTCGGAAAATGCCGAGTATGATGCGGCTAAGGAAGAGCAGGGAACCATTGAGGCGCGGATTGCGGAGCTGGAAATCACGCTGCGCAACGCGCAGGTAATTGATACGGATGAAAGTTCGCTGGACAAGGTGGCGTTGGGCAATACGGTAGTGCTGTATGACAGCGAGTTTGACGAAAATATTACGTATACGATTGTTGGATCTACAGAGGCAGACCCCATGCAGGGGCTGATTTCTAATGAATCCCCGGTGGGCGCAGCGGTGCTGGGCGCAGCGGTGGGCGATGAAGTGGAAGTGGTTACGCCGGGAGGCGTGAGCACGTTTAAGGTACTCGAGATTAGTCGGTAAGCATAAAAGTGGAGGCATGGATATGGCAAAGGAGAATCAAGGTAGTCAGGAACGCAATGAAATTTTAAGACTGCGCAGAGAGAAATTAAAGGAGCTGCAAGAAAACGGAAAGGATCCGTTTCAAATTACGAAATTTGATGTCAGTGCGCATAGCACGGATGTGACGAAGAATTTCGAAGCGCTGGAAGGTCAGCTGGTATCGGTAGCCGGCCGTATCATGACGAAACGCGTAATGGGTAAGGCTTCTTTTTGCCATATTCAGGACCGTGAAGGGCAGATTCAGTGTTATGTGACCCGGGATCACCTGGGGCAGGAAGCTTATCAGGAGTTTAAGCGCTTTCATGATGTGGGCGATATCATTGGCGTAACCGGTGAAGTGTTCAAAACGCAAAAAGGCGAGATTTCGGTGAAGGCGTCGGAGGTGGTGCTTTTAAGCAAGAGCCTGCAGACTATGCCGGAAAAATATCATGGCCTTACGAATACGGAAACGCGATACCGGAAGCGGTATCTGGATTTAATTATGAATCCGGAGGTAAAAGATACCTTTATTAAGCGCTCACAGATTATTGCCAGCATTCGGCGTTATCTGGACGGACAGGGCTTTATTGAGGTAGAAACCCCTATGCTGGTAGAAAATGCCGGCGGCGCGGCGGCGCGTCCCTTTACCACGTATTATAATGCGTTAAAGGAAGAGCGGAAACTGCGCATTTCGCTGGAGCTGTATTTGAAGCGGCTCATTGTCGGCGGACTGGAGCGGGTTTATGAGATTGGCCGGGTATTCCGTAATGAAGGCGTGGATACGCGGCATAACCCGGAGTTTACGCTTATGGAGCTGTACCAGGCTTATACCGATTATCACGGCATGATGGATTTAACGGAAAATCTGTTTCGGCATGTGGCAACAGAGGTGCTGGGAACAACACAGATTTCATACAACGGCATTGCCATTGACCTGGGAAAACCTTTTGCGCGCCTGACGATGCTAGAGGCGGTAAAGCAGTATAGCGGCGTTGATTTTAACGAGGTGCCGGATACGGCGGCGGCCAAGGCGCTGGCGAAGGAACATGGGATCGAGTTTGAGGCGCACCATGAAAAGGGCGATATTTTGAACTTGTTCTTTGAAAAATATGTGGAAGAGCACTTGGTGCAGCCGACGTTTATTATGGATCATCCGGTGGAGATTTCGCCGCTGACCAAGAGAAAGCCGGACCAGCCGGAATATACCGAGCGGTTCGAGCTATACATGAACTGCTGGGAAATGGCGAATGCGTATTCCGAGCTGAACGATCCGATCGATCAGCGCGAGCGATTTAAAGCGCAGGAGGCTTTGCTGGCGCAGGGCGATGAAGAGGCTAACCGCACCGACGAAGATTTTATGACCGCGCTGGAGCTGGGCATGCCGCCGACAGGCGGGATTGGCTTTGGCATCGACCGCATGATTATGCTGCTCACCGACTCGGCGGCCATCCGCGATGTGCTGCTGTTCCCCACTCTGAAGATGGATGAAGGGGAAGAGGCACCGGCGGTTAGCGCGCCGGCGCGCGAAGAAGCAGCTGCGGCGGAGCCGATTGATTTTTCAAAGGTAGAGATTGAGCCGCTGTTTGCTGATTTTGTGGATTTTGAGACGTTTAGCCGTTCCGATTTCCGGGCTGTTAAGGTGAAGGAATGTACGGCGGTGCCGAAGTCGAAAAAGCTTTTGAAGTTTGTGCTGGATGACGGCACGGGCGAGGACCGCGTGATTTTGAGCGGGATTCATGAGTATTACGAACCGGAAACGCTGGTAGGGAAGACCTGTATTGCGATTGTGAATTTGCCGCCGCGTAAAATGATGGGCATTGATTCTTGCGGTATGCTGATTAGCGCGGTGCACCAGGAAGAAGGGGCGGAGAAGCTTCATTTGTTAATGGTTGATCCGCATATTCCCGCGGGCGCGAAGCTGTATTGAGAAAAGGGCATGACATGCGATGAGGAGCATTAAACCTGGACGCGGTCCGTCCTTGATGGGCGGCGTGATGAGTATATTGATAGGGTTATTTGGCGTTGGGTGGACAATTGCTGCCGCCAGTACCGGAGGCGGTGTTTTTGCCTTATTTGGTGTTATCTTTGTGGCCATTGCTGTTGTGCAGGCGGTGTATAACTTTAAAAATGCGTCTGGCAAAAACCGTTACTCGGCTTACGATATTACAGAAAGCGGAGAGGAGCCGGATCCTTTGAATGAGAGATTCGGACCGGCGCCCGAGGCCGGCGCAGGGCCTACACGGTTTTGTCCCTATTGCGGAACACCGGTTGGAGAGGATTTCGAGTTTTGTAACCATTGTGGAAAAAAACTTCCTTAAATGAAGGTGAGACAGTGAAACAATGCATGGACGCGGATAATTTACACCGCAGACTTAAGAAAATCATTGGCCAGGTGCAAGCGATAGACCGTATGATCGACGAAGATATTCCCTGCGAGGACATTCTTTCGCAGATCAACGCGGCAAAATCGGCGCTGCATAAAGCGGGCCAAATCGTTTTAGAAGGACATATTAAGCACTGCGTGAAAGATGGCATTGAGCACGGCGATGCCGACAAAACCATTGAAAGCTTTACCAAGGCGGTAGAACGCTTTGCCAATATGCAGTAGCCAAAAGGCCATAGTCATTAGAAAGTTCTAATGGCTATGGCTTTTGTTTTATTAAAGACAGCGGCTTAAGTTTTTTCGGCTTTTGCCTGCCTATTGGCGCTTTTTTCCGTGGTTCCGCTTGAAGATATGGCCGCAGCGGAACAGCGGAAAATTTTCTGTCATGCGGTCCGTCCCTTTGTCATAATCACGGAGTAGAGCTCCTCACTATTTCGTCAAGGTTCTCTCGAATTTAACGAAATAACGGAAAAATGAGCATGCCGTTTCGTTAAAATATAAGCCTTTCACTGAACCACGGAATACTGAGCGGTTTCTTTCCGTCGTTAGCTCCGTCCCTTCGTCATAACCACGGAAAAATAGGCTTCGTTTTCCGCTGATATAATGACTTTGAGTTACTGACCACGAAATAAGTAAACGGTTTAACTTCCGAATGTCTTTATTTAAAATACATTTATCCTTGTTGATTTCAGCAGGGACGGAGTTATCGCTTGGTTTTCCGTGGTCTCTTACTCTATAAAGACAGTTCGCGGAATTTTATTCCGCTCTTTCGTGAAAACCTTTTAAGCGTAACGGTACTTTTTCCGTGATTCCGTGAATTCCTATATTTTT
>CALWPV010000111.1 GCA_944383515.1 uncultured Clostridia bacterium | reverse complement strand
AGGTAAACTTAGCAGAGCACCTGCACTCTTTCGAGGGCATTATTATCGGCATCAGTGCCGGCAGTATGAACAGCGCCACCACAGTGTACGCGGCGCCGGAAGAAGAAGGGGAAGCGGTAGATCCGGCGTATTCTCGCTATTTACAGGGGCTGGGTCTAACAGAGATCAGTGTTTTGCCCCACTTTCAGCATGTTGCCGGCACTACGCTAGACGGCTTAGCTATGTTGGAAGAGATTCTGCTTCCCGACAGCGCGCAGAGACCGTTTATGGCTTTGCCGGACGGATCCTTTATTTTAGAAGAAGAAGGAAAAACATGGCTTGGCGGTCCGGCGTACTGGATTGAAAACGGCACAATAGAGCCTTTGGGAACACCGGGACAGTGCCTGATTATATAATTTAAGTAGCGGTAAGAGGCTGCTGGGACTTCTTTATAATAGCTGTAAACTGCGCAAAATATAAATGCCAACGAACATAGTCAAACAGGAAAGCAGCGTCGTCATAATTAAAATTTGGGCGGCCAGTTCGTCGTCAGAATGCATATTTTTGGCCATGATATAGCTGGAAACGGCGCTGGGGGCCATAAATAAAATAAAAATAGCGCCCAGTTCTCCGCCGCGAAAGCCGGCTAACACCGCTAAAGGCAGTACCAGCGAGGGAATAAGAACTTGTTTAATCACAGCGGCCGAGAGTGACAGCGGCAGCTTTTCTTTAGCGGCACGAAAAGTAAACTGCCCGCCGAGGCAAAGCAGCGACAGCGGCGTGGTTAAGGAAGCAATTTGGCTCAGGCTTTTATCAATTAAGGAAGGAAGCTGCCACCGAAAAATAGAGAAAGGCAGGCCAAGTACAATGCCAATAATAAGAGGATTGGTGACAACGCCCCAGAGTATTTGACGAACGGAAATACTGCGTTTCCCGTCTGAATCCGGGCGGAAAACCGTTAGAATAATGACAGCGAGAGCGTTATAAATGGGAATGGTAAAAGGAAGAAGCAGCGAGGTGGGGGCGGCCCCGGCCTCACCAAACATATTTATGGCCAAAGGAACGCCTAAAATGGCAAAATTGCCACGATATATGCCCTGAATCATAGCTCCCTGAGAAGCGCGCCCGTGAACCAGGAGGGGAACCAGCAGACATAGAAGCGTAACGACAAGAGCGATACAGGCCAGCGCAAATAGAACCAGCCGGGGATTAAACGCGATGCTAAGATCAGCCTCGGACACCTGCTGGAATAAAAGAACGGGAAGGGCCATTTGAAATCCGATTTTAGTACCGACTTCCACAAAAGAATCGTTTATAATATGCAAGCGCCGTAGCCAATATCCCATTAAAATCATAACAAAGAGCGGAACAACGCTTTCTAAACTATATAATAAATTCTCCAAATCAGGAACCCCCTTTTGACCGTTAGTGTATTCAGTATACACTGGCCATAGTAAAAACACAAGTACCGCCTGGATTTTGCAATTGCAGTTTCTAGGCGAGTCGTGTATAATGGGACTAACTACAAAGTGTTTGCGGCGTGGCCGCAAAAAAGGAAGGAGTTTATATGAGTGTACTCATCCAACATGGTTTGGTAATGGATCCGGAAACAGGAGAATGTCAGGTTAGGGATCTTTATCTTGCGGACGGTAAAGTACAGAAAAAGCCGGAAGTTCTTGGTGAGGACGTGCAGCGGGTGGATGCCACGGATCTTTGGGTGGTACCCGGTCTGATTGATTTACATGTGCATTTGAGGGATCCGGGACTGACTCATAAGGAAACCATTGAAACGGGGAGCAAGGCAGCGGCGGCCGGCGGCTTTACAACGATTTGCGCCATGCCCAATACAAAGCCGGTTACGGATTGTGCCGAAGTGGTGCGTTATGTCGTAAAGGCCAGTCAAGAAGCGCCGTATACCCATGTACTACCGCTTGGGGCCATTACGACTGGGCAAAATGGCGCAGTGCTGACGGATCAGCGCCGGTCAATGGAAGAAGGAATCTGTGCCCTAAGCGAAGACGGTAAATCCGTGGCCGATGCCGACCTTATGGAGCAGGCTATGGTACGGGCTAAAAAGCTGGGGCTCATTATTTTAGACCACTGTGAGGATCCAGAGCTGGCAGCGCAGGGGAAATCGCGGGAAGCGGAAAATGTTATGACGGCCCGGGAAATTGAGCTGGCAGAAAAAACGGGCGCGGCGCTGCATATTTGTCATGTTAGTACAAAAGAGAGCGCGCAGCTGGTGCGCGAGGCCAGACAAAAAGGGCTGCCGGTTACGGCTGAGGTATGCCCGCATCACTTCACGCTAGACGATACCCGGTTAGAGAGCGGGGATTCGAATTATAAAATGAATCCTCCGCTGCGCGGTAAGGACGATGTGCAGGCTATGAAAGAAGCGCTGAAAGACGGCACTATTACCTGTATTGCCACGGATCATGCGCCGCATGCGGCCTATGAAAAGGGGCCTATGGAAACGGCCGCCAACGGCATTATTGGGCTGGAAACGGCGGTTTCTCTCGCGATTACGGAGCTGGTAGAAACCGGCATTTTAACGCCTATGCAGCTGATTGCCTGCATGAGCACCAATCCGGCACATGTATTGCACTGCGGAAAAGGTACGCTGCAAGAAGGGACCGCAGCCGACGTAACGCTGATCGACCCGAAAAAACGATATACCGTAGACGTAAACCGGTTCTACAGTAAAAGTAAAAACTGCCCGTACCAGGGGATGGAGCTGACGGGCCGAGTTGTTATGACCATAGTCGACGGAAAAATTGTATATCACAAAGGAGAGATACTCAATGATTGATACATTGATTCAAAAAATTAAAGAAATGGAAAATCCAACGGTGGTAGGGCTGGATCCCCGGCTTTCCATGGTGCCGGCTCATATTCGGGAGCAGGCCTATGAAACGCACGGCAAAACCTTACAAGGAGTGGCCGCGGCATTTTTGGCGTTTAACCGCGCGATTATTGACGCGGTGTACGATCTGGTTCCGGCGGTTAAGCCGCAGATTGCCATGTATGAAATGTATGGCGCGCCGGGAGTGCAGGCTTTTATTGACACAGTAGCCTATGCCAAATCCAAAGGCCTGATCGTGATCGGCGACGTGAAGCGAAACGACATTGCTTCTACGGCGCAGGCATACTCCGACGGCCATTTAGGAGAAGTTGAGATTGAGGGAAGTGCCGCAGTACCGTTTGACGAGGATTTTATTACGGTGAATCCGTATTTAGGAACCGATTCTATAGAGCCTTATTTCGCGCAGATGAAGGCGCGAAACAGAGGCCTGTTCGTTTTAGTAAAAACGTCAAATCCGGGCAGCGGTGAAATACAGGATCTGATTATGCAGCAGACCGGAGCGCCGCTGTATGAGACGGTAGGCCAGCTGGTAGCACAGTGGGGAGAGCCGTTTATTGGTCAGTGCGGCTTTTCCGATATCGGCGCGGTAGTGGGCGCTACGCACCCGGAGCAGGGAAAACGGCTCCGCAAGCTGCTGCCTTATGTATTTTTCTTGGTGCCGGGATATGGAGCCCAAGGCGGAAGCGCGCAGGATTTGGCCGGTTGCTTTAATCAGGACGGGATTGGCGCGATTGTGAACAGCTCGCGCGGTATTATCGCTGCGTATCAAAATGCCCGGTATCAGAAACAGTTTACGCCGGAAGAATTTGCGCAGGCCTCGCGGCAAGCCGTGCTGGATATGAAGGCCGATATTAACAGCGTATTATAAGGTGGACGCGCTATGTTGAATGATCGAGTAACCATTGTCAGTCAAGAAAGACTGGCGCCAGGAATAGAGAAGATTACGCTGTTAGCTCCGGAGATTGCCCGTGCGGCAGCTCCTGGGCAATTTGTTAATTTGTACAGCGACGAAAAGGACAAGCTTTTACCAAGACCTATCAGCATTTGTGAAGTAGACCCGGAGCGGGGACTGCTGATTTTGATCTATGCGGTAGTCGGCAAAGGTACGGCGGAAATGGCGGCCAAACAAGCGGGAGATACCATGCGCGTTTTAGGACCGCTGGGCAAGGGCTTTCCGCTGGAAGAGGCAGAGCGTGCCGAAGAAGTGCTTGTAGTTGGCGGCGGGTTGGGTATGCCCCCTCTTTTATATTTGTGCCGCCGGCTCAGTGAATTAGGCGTTTGCCGTGATAAACTGAAAATTTTTCTGGGATTTCGCAGTGAAGCCTGGATGGGTGAGGAATTTGCGCCGTATGGCACGGTATTTATGGCGAGCGATGACGGTGCGACTGGTTTTAAAGGCAATGCGGTTCAGTGTTTGCAGCTGCATGTACAGCAGAAGAGCCAAAATCAGTCTGCAGCCCGCGTTTTATATACCTGCGGCCCCCTGCCCATGATGGAAGCGATTCAAACTGCATTTATGGACGATCCGAATATGTCTCTCTGGTTTTCTTTGGAAGAAAGAATGGGGTGTGGTTTTGGAGCCTGCGCCGGCTGCCCCGCGCAGCTCCGGATGCCCGACGGCAGCATTAAGCGAGAAGGCGTCTGCAAATTAGGGCCGGTATTTTCAGGGAAGGCGGTGGTGTTCCATGAATAAAAAACTGCAGGTAGAGCTCTGCGGTATTCCCATGAAAAATCCGCTGACTACCGCGTCGGGTACTTTTAACCCTCAGGCGCACAGCCAGTTTTATGATCTGGGTATTTTAGGAGCCGTAACCGTAAAGGGTGTGGCGGATCAGCCATGGCCCGGAAACCCGACGCCTCGTATTGCGGAAACCTATGGCGGCATGCTCAATTCCGTGGGCCTACAGAATCCGGGTGCCGACAGCTTTATTGCGGAAGACATTCCGTTTGTGCGTCAATACGACACAAAACTGATTGTTAATCTGGCGGGTCATTCGATTGAGGAGTATTGCCGGGTGGCCGAGAAGATAACCCAGGCCGACGTGGATTTACTGGAACTGAATATTTCCTGTCCGAATATTAAAGAGGGCGGCGTGGCCTTTGGTACCAATCCGGCCATGGCCGAAGCCGTGGTGCGGGAAGTGAAAAAAGTAGTAACGAAACCGCTGATTGTTAAGCTAAGCCCTAATGTAACCGATATTACAGAAATTGCTAAAGCCGCGGAAGCGGGAGGCGCCGATGCGCTTTCGCTGATTAATACGCTGTTTGGCATGCGCATTGACGTCTATAAGAGGCGGCCGGTCTTAGCGCAAAAAATGGGAGGTTTTTCCGGCCCGGCTGTGAAACCGGTGGCGGTACGCATGGTGTATCAGGTGCATAAAGCAACGTCGCTGCCGATTGTCGCCATGGGCGGCGTAAGCAGCGGAGAAGATGTAGCTGAGTTTATTATGGCGGGCGCAACCATGGTGGCGACCGGTACGTTAAATTTGGTGGAGCCGGATTGCCCCGTTCGTATTTTAGCCGAACTAGAAGCGTTTATGGATCAAACGGGCGTTTCGGACATTCAGGAAATTCGAGGCATTATTGATTGATACGCTGTATGCATGGTCGGGGAGCTAAAGAAGTGTAAGCTCCCCGATTTGCTCAAAAGAAATCGTTATAGGCTCTGCGCTTTCCAAACGGAGCGTTAGCTGCTGCGCATAGCCATTAACGCAGACCACCTCTCCGGTAACCGAGATATATGCGGTATAGTCGTGAGCGGTATGAAAGTAGGTAAGCCGAATCGGGGCTTTCGGCTGTAACTGAGCCAGCAGGTCGGAGATCTGCTGTTTTTTACTTTCAGAAAGAATGCGTTTGCTTTCACTGGAGGCGCGCAGCGTTTCTTTCTCAATGGCCTGATCATAGCCTCGCAACGCGGCAAAGGGCATAAAAATTTTGGCTCGATCGCTTAGCGGCATACGGGGGTGCCGGCGCTGAGAAAGCGGGCTGGCAGGGCGCGGCAGCTGAATAATATCGGCGTATTGACGCGTGGGCTCTAGTCCCATATAGTCGCTATATTCCATAAAAAATTACCTCCTTAATAAAATAAGAGAATTAGGCGCTATGGCCGCCAATTTGCAGGTTACGCGCCTGCATAGTGGAACCGGCTAATAAATTGGACCCTTTTAATAGAGCATTTTTGCCAAAGCGTTTTTGAATATGAAGCACGGCCTGTTGCAGGTGCGTTTCTTTATCGGACGGTTCCGGTGAGGAAAATAAAGTAAGCTGTCTGGGCGCGGAAGCGGATACAAGCCGGCCGGCCGTAAGGGTTACGCGGCGAATCCAAAGCCGGCTGTCGACGATGCTGTTATAAAGGTTTAGTACGGGCGGCGCAAGTTTGGACAGCAAAAACGTAGGTGTCGAAAGAGAAACGCTGCCGTGCGCGGGTTTAGGAACGGGACGTCCATAGTGATCGATATGAAGGGAAGCAGACGAAAAAGTACCGCTGCGCAGATTTTCGCGATCATAGCCGATATGCAAAGTCATAGAGCCTGCGAGAAGTTGTTTTTCGGTAAGCTGCATAGCTAACCGATCTAGCATTTCACGAACAATCAGCTTGCCCTGCTCAAAAGAGTAGGGGGCTGGTAAAACCTGTCCTTCGCAGAGCGAAGAAGAAGCGGGGCGGTATGCTTTAATAGCCTGCATGGTGCAGGGCTCGTAGCCCCAGGCGTGGTCAATGAGAATTTCGGCATCTACGCCAAAAAGCTTGTAAAGAAAATCTTCACCGCTTTGCGCCCCGTCTACATTGGCACGCAGGGAAAAGGAAGCCAGCTGTCCCATGGTATCAATCTGGTAAGACGCCAGCTTTTTAGCAGTACCGGGACCAATGCGCCAGAAATCGGTTAAGGGGCGATGATCCCATAGCAGGTAGCGGTAAGAAAGTTCGTCGAGCTTTCCTATACGAACCCCGGCGTCATTGGGTTTAGCATGTTTAGCCACAATATCTAGCGCAACCTTAGCGAGAAACAGATTGGTGCCAATACCGGCCGTAGCCGTTATGCCGGTCGCCTGATAAATGTCTTGCATTATGAGGGTGGCCAGTTCAGACGCCGTGGCCGGACGAGTCTGCCCCGGATGCTCGGGATCGGGCTGAGGGTATAAATGCAGATAGGGAGCGGCGTCGATAAAGACCTCGTCAATGCTGTAGGAATAAATATCGTCGGCGCTGACGTACTGTAAATAAATCGCGTAAATTTTGGCGGAATATTCCATGTATAGAGCCATGCGCGGCGGGGCAATGACATAGGAAAGAGGGCGGCCGGTACGGCGCAAAACCTCGGCTGCTTTTTCTTCTACTTCAAATAGGCGGCAGCGCCCGGAAAGGCCATAGGCCTTTAAAGAAGGGGTAACGGCTAAGCAAATGGTTTTATTGGTACGTGAGCTATCGGCTACCACCAAATGAGCCGTAAGGGGATTTAAACCACGCTCTATGCATTCTACCGAGGCATAAAACGATTTAAGGTCAATAGCAATATAGGCAGAAGAGGCAGCGCTCATACAATTCACATCCTTCCGAAAATCAGTTCTAAATACCGAACATAAGTTCGATTGGTAAGCCGATTATAGCATGGAAAAAAATAAGGGTCAAGAGGGAATCTTAGGTATTTTACAAAAAAATACTGCTAATAGCAGCGTATGCGGCGATTAGCAGTAGATAAAAAATTTTATAAAGTTAACTGGTTAGTTTATATTTGTAGCGCAGATAATCATAAAAACAACGTAGCTCTTCCACAGCCGGTTCGGGCAGAAAGCTGAGATCTTCTTTTAAATAGCGATCAAAGCTGGCGGTATACAGTGGATCTCCCGTTGCTAAAAATTCCATGGATACGTCAAAGTATTGAGCCAGGCGGGCTGTGGTCATGAGATCGGGACAGCGCTTGTCGTGTTCATATTGCGAATAAGCCTGTGAAGTAATGCCAAGAAAAGCAGCGACTTCTCGCTGTTTTAAATTGCGGCTTTCCCGTAAGTCAACGAGACGGGCGCCTAAAGAATTTCGGTATACAGTCATAAAGAAGACTCCTTTTTGAATTTAAACAGGTTGTTTATAACGCTATCATAATACATTTTTCCTCAAAAAGCAGGATTTTAAACAAAACGGGTAAAAAAATCGAAACGTTTATAAAAACAACGTGATCCATTTTAAAAATAATTTTAAAAAGCACTTGACTTACACCTAACTTTAGGTGCTATACTAGCTAATGGTTAAAAATTATATAAGGGGGCTTTTCCAATGGCATCTTCGCATACGAACTTAATGACAGAAGGATCGATACAAAAAAAACTGATTGCTTTTGCCATTCCACTCTTTTTTGGAAATCTATTCCAACAATTGTATAATACGGCCGACTCGTTAATTGTCGGCCAATTTTTAGGCAGTGAGGCGCTGGCCTCGGTTAGCTCATCGGGTAATCTAATCTTTCTCATGGTTGGATTTTTTAATGGCATTTCTATGGGCGCCGGCGTGGTTATCGCTCGTTATTTCGGGGCGAAAGACTATGAAAACATGCAAAAGGCGGTACATACCATTGTTGCCTTTGGTATTGTGGGAGGCTTAGCGTTAACGGTAATTGGCTACCTGCTAGCACCGCAAATGCTAATCTGGATGGGAACGCCGGCCGATATTATGGAAGGATCGGTTACCTATTTCCGGATTTACTTTTTGGGCTCGTTGGCTTTTGTGCTGTATAACTGCTGTACGGGTATTTTGCAATCTGTAGGCGATAGTAAACATCCGCTGTATTACCTGATTATTTCCTCTATTACTAATATTGTGCTGGATATTTTGTTTATCGCCGGATTCGGCTTTGGCGTAGGTTCGGCCGCCGCCGCTACGGTCATTTCGCAGTTTGTCAGCGTTATTTTGTGCTTTACCCGTTTGCTGCGTACTAACGAGGCCTGTAAAGTCATTCCGCGCAAAATCAGATTTCATGCTATTCAATTTAAACAGATCATTTATAACGGCCTGCCTTCAGGATGTCAGAACTCGATTATTTCTTTTGCCAATGTTATTGTGCAAAGTAATATCAATACCTTTGGTTCTATGGCGGTGGCCGGTCAAGGCGCGTATTCTAAAATTGAGGGCTTTGCCTTTTTACCGATTACCTGCTTCGCTATGGCGCTGACCACGTTTATTAGTCAGAATATTGGCGCTCAGCAGTATGACAGAGCTAAAAAGGGGGCGCGTTTTGGCATTTTCTGTTCTATTGTTTTGGCAGAATCTATTGGCGTGATTATTATGATTTTGGCGCCGTGGTTTATGGCTTTCTTTGACAGCACACCCGAGGTCGTCGCTTTTGGCGCCGCGCGCGGAAGAATTTGCGCGTTGTTCTTCTGTTTCTTGGCGCTTTCACACTGCATGGCCGGTATTATGCGTGGCGCCGGCAGGGCGATTGTGCCTATGCTGGTTATGCTGGCCTGCTGGTGTGTGGTGCGTGTTCTGTTTATTACGATTACCATTCGGATAATTCCTGATATTAACGTGATTAACTGGGCATATCCGTTAACCTGGTTCTTAAGCTCTGTTGTTTTCTTGATTTATTACTTTAAAGTGGACTGGGTGCATGGAAAACGGCCCCAAAACCATACTAACCCGCAGAGCTATGTAAAAGCAAAAGAGGAATAATCTATGTGGCTATTTAGGCTTGTGTCTATACTATTTATGCTACCGCTGATTGCGTATTTCTATTTTTATGTGGTACGCAGTCTGCGGTTTTGGCATGTGGCGGTGGATCAAACCTGGAAAAAACTGCTGGTGCTGGTTTTGGCGGCGCTGCTCTGTTTATTCTGCACGAATATTTGGAGTTTGGGCTTTATTCTTCTATTGCACTGCTTTGCTGTTTCTGCGGTGCTGGACCTATTAGGGCTGGTGCTGAGCCGGCTTCCCAAAATAAAGAAAGTTTGGCGCCCGCTGTATCGCTGTGGTTTTACGGCGCCGCTGATTGTGGCCCTTCTGTTTGGGTATGGGTTTTACAATATACAGCATGTGGTTCGTCAGCCCTATACAATTGCAACGCAAAAAAACATCCGGGACGAAGGCTACACGCTAGCCTTTCTCTCTGACGTGCATTATGGCTTAACCGTGGATGGCGACGAGCTGCAGCGCTATGCTAATGCTATTGCCGAGGAGCAGCCCGATTTGGTGCTTTTGGGCGGCGATATTGTTGACGAAAGTACAACGCTAGAAGAAATGCAGCAGGTATTTAGCGTGCTGGGGCAAATTCCCAGCGCTTACGGCGTGTATTATATATACGGCAATCACGATCGGGCTAGATATAGCAGCCAGCCGCCGTTTACCGAGGCCCAGCTCAGACAGGCCATAGAGCAGGCGGGCATTACCATTTTGCAAGACGAGGCCCTTCAGGTTACGGACGATCTGGTGCTCGTGGGACGCGAGGATTATAGCGCCGCTCCTGTGCGC
>CALWPV010000110.1 GCA_944383515.1 uncultured Clostridia bacterium | reverse complement strand
TATGGGGTCTGACAATCCTGCTCCGGCCATATGATCCAGCATATACCGTACTTGCTCTACAAGATCGGATCCTAATGGTTTCACAATAAAAGAGTCGTTTTCGATCTCTTCATAGGTTCTGTATTCTAACAGGACTGCTGACCAGATGTCAGAGGGAAAAAACTTGGTTTCTGTATTTTGAATGGATTCGAGCTGGGCCTCTGTAATTTCTTTGTTTACAGAAAAACCATACCCAGGAGCATACGTATAGTCCATGAGATAGCGGGCTAGGTCGTAAACTGCCTCGGGGTACTGCGTGGAGGCAAAGCCCAGAGCAAAGAGTGAAATGTTGGCAGTATATTCGTTACTATTAGCCAGCGTGGGTATACCCTGAAATACTAAGGTCTCGTTACTCTGCTCATAAATCGTGTTGAAGAAGGCCAGATCGGTCAGAATACTATTATGAAGCAGTGTGCCGCCGCAGCGTCCACCGGATAGGAATACACCGATCTGGCCGGCGGCTTCGGCATTTTGAAAAATAGTGAAGCTTTTGCTGCCGGGGTTATTAACGTTGTCAATATATGACTGATCTTCCCAGCCAGAAATGGGAGCGAACTCCTGCCGATTAAAAACCTGCATAAAAGCTAAAACGTCGCGTAGGGTCTCTGAAGAAAGGACCCATTTCTGATTCAAATCGTCATAATACTGAGTATAAGCGGCGCTAAGTAAAATATTGGGAATATACGTGCCAGCTTGCATCCGCCCGGAAAACTCATAAATAGCCTCCAGCGTATTGTTATCTACGGTAGCTAAACAGCACTGCTCAAGCAACTTTAAAATTTCTTCATAAGCCAGCTGGCCGGAAGAGGTAGAGGTGCCGGCATAGTCTAGAAAAGACTGCGTTGTGATCAGAGCATTAAGGTTAAAAAGGAGAGGCAGCGCATATTGCTTCTGATTAATCTGTCCGCCGTCCAGTACCGCCTGATAATACAAATCGGGATCCTGCATGGCTTCGTCGGCCTCAGCATAGGGAGTGAAGTCTAACAGATAGCCCTGTTCTACCAGGCGGTCATAATCGTACCGAGAATATTTGGGGAGAATCATGAGATCGGGAAGCGGCTGGCCTTGATCCACCATTTCCTGAAAGATATCGCTAGGCCCGGTATATTCCTCTATATAACGCACTTCAATGGGGAAACCGTTGGCCTCGGAATATTCGGCAATGGCCTGCTCGAAAATATTACCGTTGGGGCTGTTGAACTCACCTCCGGTGGTCATGGTTCCTATAGTGTAAGAAGAAGGGTAAAGGGTAAAATTGTCTTCTTCCTGATCGCTAAGGGCAAAGGAGTGAGGAGAAGCGCTGAGGTAAACTGTAAGCTGTTCCGGTTTGTCTTCGTGACTCAGTGCGCTGCTTTCTGTCGAAGAACTAGAGGAAAGGCTGCAAGCGCTAAGAACAAAACAGAGTGAAACAAGAAGAGCAAGAACGCGTTTGTGTAACATAAAAACACCTCCTAAGGCTGCTTACGAAACTGAGCCAGCTGCTCGTTGGCTTCGGCTACCATTTCGTCGATGCCTTCTTCGTGGTACATAGCTTTTAAGGCTTCCAACCGTTCGTCAAAGTGGAGCCAGTCTTCGGAAGCTTCCATGAGAAAGACATAGCGATCATTACCGGAAATTCCACCACGATTTTCAAATCCAATACCTTCTTGCAAGCATGAAAGATCGGAAGGAGTATAGATAAAACCAGCATCCTGAGGAACTATGGCATGCTCTGCAGATGTAAAGCGCTGATCGGGATCTGTAAAATAGGTTTCATGGCAAAATCTACGAGCAATAGGGGAGAGAGGATAGTCAGTAAAAAAACTATCATCTGTTAGCATAATTCCGGCGGCAAAGGAAGGATCCTCGGCCATTTCATTGATAAACTGAAAGGTTAGTGCCAGGTTGGTTTGATTTTTGGGAATTAAGAAAGAATAGCGAGTTTCGTCCCAAGCGCTTCGGCAAACTGAATGCAGCTGCCCTTCTAAAGGGCAGATCAGTAGAGAAGTATCTGTTCCATCTTCCATACCTATTATGTTACTTTCCTTTTTTGCCATATCTATACTGTTGGTTGATTGATACCAGATCAAAGGATAAATTTCTTTCTTTGAATGGTCGGTATTGATAATATATCCTTTTTCGTTTAAATCTTTCCAGAATGCAAGTGTTTGGTCTGCGTAATCTGATTCTAGTACAAACTGCGCTCCTTTTTCGGGTTCGTCGTACGAGATTCCGATCATGGGGCCAACCATTTGAAAATGAGCGCCCCAACCAATTCCATCTAACACAGGAGTAGAATCGTTAGCAGTAAAAGTATTCCGAAAAGGAGAATAAATGAATGGCTGATTATTGTTTAATTTGTAAATAGTTCCAAAAAGTGGCAGCCATTCAGACAGTGGTTTACCTTTCAGAGAGATAATGTCCTGTTCGGTGATACCCAGCTCTTCCAGGGCATCCAAATCAACCCAGAGCGCTTCCGCAATTTCGGAAGCAGCTATTATAGGGCTATAAATTTTACCGTTTTGCTCCATTAATTTCCAGTATTTTTCGGGTTCACTCTGGTATAAGGGAGTTAAAGAACCAGAATGTAACTCTTCGGTCAGCTCTAGAAAGTGTTCTTCAATCAAGGACTCAGGGGAGAAGGAAGGCATGTTAAGTATAATATTATAGTCCTGATAATGGTCAAAAGATTCATAATCGGGTTGAATCAATTCAAAAGAAAGGCGATATTCTTTATCAATGGAAGCAAGAAAGTGATTAGACGTTTGTCTGACTTTGTCCCAAATTTCTTCGAATGGCTGAAGGTTGTATATGTCAGGAGTATAATAGACACCAACAGCAATAATGTCACCGGTAAAGTCAGGTTCAACACCAGGTAGAGAGAGCGAGTCTTCTAAAGAATGGGATTGTAAATTTGAAGATAGGGAATCTTCTGAAATGTTTGATTTACAACCGACCAAAGATGCAAGAAGCATAGCAAAGAAAAAGAGAAAACAAATAAAATAATAACTTTTTTTATAAGCCATACGCACACCTTCTTAAACAATTTAGTTTAGCGGAGAGACGCCCGCTAGATAATGTAAATAGTTAGGCGTCTCCCCGCGTAGAAAGCTATCAATAAATATAATCAATCACTACGAACAGAAAGGTGCTTGGTTATACCATCGATACTGTGTGTGGAACTGGCACCATTAAAACGAGCAGCCGTGATATAAGCCTCGGTGGAACCGCTGCCAGTAACCGTTCCCGCTCCAGTGGTACCAGCAATATATGTAGACACTCGATAGCTAGGTGCGTACGTAGGATACGTATTAGCCCTTGACCAAGTGGTCCGACTTTCTAGCCTTGCTGTTCCAGAGCTTTCTCCTGCGCCAAACTCTGCGCTGGTGCTAGCGGCCAATACAGCTGCTGTAGAAACTAACAATGTAGCAGCCATAATAAAAGAAATAACTTTAAATTTGCGTTTCATAAAAACATTCCTCCGTTAGAATTTTTTGAAAAGCTTATTAGTTATACAATGACTGTTCCGTTACTTTCTAACTTGCTTGTAGTATGCTTTGAAATTGAATATTATGTGCGGCATTGCCTCCTTTCGAAAAGAGATATTGTGCTTCAGTTCCCGGGAAACTTGTTAATTGTATTCTAGCGTAACTTGTTCAAAAAGTCAATAATTTTTTATGAAAAACAAAATAAATTTTTAAAATACAACTATAGATATTATAAAAAATGTCGAACTTATGTTGGTTATTGGAAATGTAGTAGAAGCACATGGAAACAATTGGGCGATATGCACAATATGAAGCGTGAAAGAATGGGAAGAAAAGTGCGCTGTATGCATTGTTTTGAGATGCTTGAAAATAAATCGGTGAAATTATAAGATTTTTAGCATGAAGGAGTGGTCGTTAATTTTTTCTGACCAAACACATAAAGAAGAAAAAGAAAATAATCTTTTAAAGCATTTCTTCCAAATATTTTCTGCTGTATTCCGCAAGCTGTAGTGTAAGGGACTGAAGCGTTAAATTAAGGCGACAGTCCCCTGGTGCGCATTTTGAAAAACTATTCTTCTGGAGGTCTCCAGCGAAGCGAACGGGAATAGTCGGCGTCGTAAAACGGCTTTAGCGTACCATCTAGTTCTTGGTGTGTTTCATACGTTTCCATGAGCCACTGTGCGCCTTCTTCTGGTGTCATTTCACCATTGCCTACGGTACACTGAATGTACCAAAGCAAGGTATACTCCAAGATGGGATCGGATAATCCTGCGCCAGCCATGTGGTCTAGCATATACCGTACTTTGTTAACCAGCTCTGCGTCTAGCGGATCAACCGTAAAGAAGTCGTTTTCGATTTCTTCATAGGTTCGGTATTCGCCGGTGACTTCGACCCAAAGATAGCCGGGATACAGCTTGGTTTCTGTGTTTTGAATGTTTTCAAGTTGCGCCTGCGTAATTTCCTTATTAATAGAAAAACCATAGGCAGGAGCATATGTATAGTCCATTAAATAACGCGCTAGGTTATATACAGCCTCTGGATACTGGGTGGCAGCAGAGCCGAGGGCGAAAAGCGAAATATTGGCGGCGTATTCGTTGCTGCTTGCTATGGTTGGCAGCCCCTGAAATACCAGCTCTTCTTCCTGCTGCGCGTATACAGTATTAAAAAACGCCAAATCGGTTAGTATACTGTTGTGAAGCAGGCAGCCTCCGCAGCGTCCTCCGGATAGAAATACGCCAATTCGTTCGGTAGACTCGGCGTCCTGGAAAATGGTAAAGCTTTTAATGCTGGCGTTGTTTACATTGTCTAAATAAATCCTGTCTTCCCAGCCGGGAATAGGGGCAAACTCCTGGCGGTTATAAATCTGCATTAAACTCAGAATATCGCGCAAGGTTTCTTCGGACAGAATCCATTCTTGTTTTGAATCGTTGTAATACTGTGTATACGCGGCGCTGAGTAAAATATCAGGAATATAGGTGCCTGCCGTCATCCATCCGGAAAACTCATATATGGCTTCTAGGGTGTTGTCCTCCAGAGCGGCCAAACAGCTCTGCTCGAGCAATTTGAGAATTTCTTCATAGGTCATTTGTTCGGACGAAACAGAGGTGCCCGCGTAATCTAGGAATGACTGTTTGGTAATTAGGCCGTTAAGATTGAACAAAATAGGCAGCGCATATTGTTTTTGGGTAATTTGACCACCGTCTAAAACAGGCTGGTAATACTGGTCGGGATTCTGCAGTGCCTCGTCGCTCTCAACATACGGAGTGAAATCTAGCAGGTACCCCTGCTTGGCCAGGCGGTCGTAGTCGTAGCGGGAGTGCTTGGGCAGCACGATCAGATCTGGTAGCGGCTCCCCGGCATCGACCATTTCTTGAAAAACATCGCTTGAGCCTGTGTATTCCTCGATATAATGGACGTCAATAGGAAAACCATTTGCCTCTGAGTACTCCAGAATGGCCTGCTCGAAAATATTCCCGTTGGGGCTGCTAAATTCGCCACCAGTACGCATGGTGCCCATGGTATACACAGAGGGGTGTAGAGTAAAGCTATTTTCGTCGTCTGTTGAAGAGGTGAAAGTGTGGGAGGATGCGCTAAGGTAAACGGTAAGCCGTTCGGGTTTTTCTTCGGTATTCAGTGTACTATTTTCTAAAGAAGCCGATCGAATGTTACAGGCGCAAAGAGTAAGACAGAGGAAAACAAGCAGGGCTAGGCTCCGGTTTTTTAACATAGCAAACACCTCCTTAAGAATGACTACGAAACTGAGTCAGCTGCTCATTGGCTTCGGCTATCATTTCGTCGATGCCTTCTTCGTGGTACATAGCTTTTAATGCTTCTAAGCGTTCGTCAAAGTGGAGCCAGTCTTCGGAAGTTTCCATGAGAAAGGCAGTAGAATCGAAATGAGATACTCCGCCGCTGTATTCAAATGCTATGCCCTTTTGCAGGTTGGCGCTGTCCGCGGGAGTATAGATAAAGCCGGTATCTTGAGGAAGTACCGTATTTTCCGCAGAGACTCGGCGCTGATCGGGATCTATAAAAAAGGTTTCGTGGCAAAAACTACGAGCAATAGGGGAGAGAACATAGTCAGGTAAAAAGCTGTCATCTGTTAGCATAATCCCGGCGGCAAAGGAAGGATCCTCGGCCATTTCATTGATAAACTGAAAGGTTAGTGCCAGGTTGGTCTGGTTTTTGGGAATTAAGAAAGAATAGCGAGATGTGTCCCAAGCGCTTCGGCAAACTGAATGCAGCTGCTCTTCCAGCGGACAGATCAGTATAGGAGCGGATTCCCTTTCGTCTGCCATGCCAGGTAAACGCATGTCTCGCTGGACAATGTCTAGGCTATTTGTCGACTGGTACCAAATTAGCGGAGCGTTTGAAAACGTTCCGTCTTTGCTCCGCGCGTCATCTGAATTAAAAATGTATCCCGCATCTTTCATACTTTTCCATAAAGCGAGAATTTGATTGGCATAGTCCGATTCCAAGACAAACTGCGCTCCTTTTTCTGGTTCGTCATATGAAATACCAACCATGGGCGCAATCATTTGAAAATGAGCCTCCCAAGCGATCCCGCTCAGTGTAGGAGTGCGATACGTGCTCGCCATAAAATCGGTTGACATAGGATTATTTATAAACGGCTGATTGCCATTTAAAGAATAAATCGTTTCAAAAAGCGGTAGCCATGCCGAAAGCTCCTGCCCTTTTAATGCTATAATATCTTGCTTGGTAATGCCGAGCGCCTGCAAAGACTCCATGTCTAACCAGAGCGCCTCGGCCACTTCGGACGTATTCGTAATGGGGTTATAGATTTTTTCGTTTTCTTCTACAGTTTTCCAGTATACTTCCGATTCGCTTTGGTATAGAGTGGTTAAAGAACCTGAGCGCAGTTCTTCGGTAAGCTCCAGAAAATGTTCTTCGACAAAAGATTCAGGTAGAAAGTAGGGCATATTCAAAATAATATTATAGTCCTGATACCCGTCGAAGGATTCATAGTCCGGCTGAATCAGGGAAAAGGAGAGGCGGTAGTCATGCTGAATGGAATCTAGGTACTGATTGGCGGTCTCCATCTGTTCTTTTAAAATGTCTTCAATGGTGGCGAGAGTCATGCTGCTCAGGTTGGGATTAATATATAAAGCGATAGAAACAATGTCGCCGCTGAAAGTAGGGTCAATTTCGGCAACGGGTTCACTCGTTATAAACTCCTCGGGCGTGGAAGAGGAATTATCTGCGGTATTTAAACTCGTTTGAGAATTGCCGTCTATTTCGGACGTAGACTGCATGCAGCCGGGCAGACAGAAACAAATGATCAGACAAAAAGGAAGCAGACGGATAAAAAAAGAATAGTTGGTATGCGTCATTACAAATACCTCCTAATATATTTAATGCATTGATTGCGGCGGGGAGGTCCGCCAGAGAAATGAAAAAGGCGGGCCTCCCCTGGAACCGAGGGCTGTACGTACTCAATTGCTGCTTACAGATAGTTGTTCTATTATGCCATCAATGCTGTGCGTGGAGCAAGCGCCAATAAAACGATTGGCTGTGATATAAGCTTCCATTGTACCACTATTGGATATGGTACCGCTTGCTGTGGTTCCTGTAATATATGTGGACAAATGATTATAAGAGGTTATGGGGTATGTATTGGCTCTTGCCCAAGTGGTACTGCACTCTAACCTTGCTGTGGCTTTGCTTTCGCCGACTCCGAAATCTTCTCTAGAGACTCCGGCCAATACAGCTGCCGTAGAAACTAACAATGTAGCAGCCATGATAAAAGAAATAACTTTAAATTTGCTTTTCATAAAAACGTTCCTCCATTAAGGTTTTTGAAAAAATTTACTAGTTATACAATGGCTGTTCTGCTGCTATCTAACTTGCTCGCAGTATGCATTAAAATTGAATATTATGGGCGGCGTTACCTCCTTTCGAGAAGAGATGTGTGCTTCGTTTTCCGGAAAACTTGTTAACTGTATCCTAACATAATTTGTTTAAAATAGCAATATATTTTTATTAAAATTACAATAAAATTCTATAAATCCAATAGATATGACTAAAAAAGAGAAGAATCAATGGGGTCTGTTAAACATAAAGTAAAAAAGAATAAAATCTCTCCTCTACTTTCTCGGTAATCGAATGTTTTTTCTGCAAAAAATCGGACCATTATTTCAATATGTCTGCATTTTTCTACTTGCTGCCAGAGTGAGCTGTATTCTAGTTAACAAGACTTGCCCATAGATAACAGGGAAACTGTTTGTTTTCTGTAGTTTGAATAGTTTTGAGCTGAGCCTCTACCAAGAACACCTCCTAAGGCTGTTTACGAAACTGAGATAATTGTTCGTTAACTTCGGCGACCATTTCGTCAATGCCTTTTTCATGATACATAACTTTTAAGGCCTCCAACTGTTCGTCAAAATGGAGCCAGTCCATGGTGAGAACATGGGGAAAAGAATACGCACCTTTGTCATATTCAAATCCGACGCCTTGTTGAAGAAGGGAAGGGTCGGAAGGTGTATAGATAAATCCAGCGTCGGTAGGAACGGTTGTCTGCTCCGCGGATGCAAAGTGCCAGTTAGGATCGGGAGCGTAGTCGGCTATATCCCCTACATAATTAAGTAGTTTAGCATATAGTTCTGGATAGGAGGCTAGGTCGTTAAGAAATTGAAACGTTAAAGAAAGGTTGTTTTGATCTTGGGGAACAAGAAGAGAATATCGCATTCCCTCGTCAAAGGCCGATCGACAAAAGGCGTGTAGCTGTTCCTGCAAAGGACAAACCAACCTTGTCTGGCCATGCCTATCTTCTGCTAAAATAATATCCGCACTTGTGCTTGCGTGCAACTGAACTAGAGGCTTTATTTCTTCGTCTTTCCTCATGTCTTCTTCGTTAATAATATAGTTTTTGTTTTCCAATTCCTTCCATATGGAAAATGCTTGATCAGCGTAATCAGATTCTAGGACAAATTGCGCGCCTTGTTCCGGATTTTCATAGGATATGCCAATCATGGGAGCTACCATTTGAAAATGAGCCTCCCAGGCGATTCCTGATAATACTGGGGTGCGAAAAGAGGAGTAGGAAAAATTACGATACAGGGGGTTTTGTATAAATGGCTTTTGATCATTTAATACATAAATTTTTTCGAACAAATTTAGCCACTGCGATAAATCCTGTCCCTTTAAAGCCTCTATTTCTTGAAGGGAAATGCCGAGATTTTCCAGAAAGCTCCAATTTAACCATAGAGATTCAATTATTCCGACAAGATTAGTTAGCGGATTATAAATTTTACCTTCCTGTTGCACGGATGCCCAATACACTTCTGGCCGACTATTGTATAATATCGTTAGGTCGCCAGTTTGAAGTTCTTGCGTGAGATCCAGAAAGTGTTCTTCGACAAAAGAGTCGGGTGAAAAGTAGGGCATATACAGCATAATATTATAATCATGATACCGATCGAAGGATTCATACTCTGGTTGGATTAACGTAAAAGACAATCGATATTCTTTGTCAATAGAAGCAAGGTATTGATTACACGCCTGTTCGGTTTCAATCCGTATTGCTTCAATTGATGAAAAGGTGGATTTATCCATATCCGGATCAAAATAGACACCGATAGAAACAATGTCGCCGGTAAAGTCGGGATCAACACCAAGTAGGGCCGGTTCAGAATCGGCGGAAGAACTCGCATCAAGACTTGAACTGATTTCAGACGTAGAAGTCTCTGAAGACTCTTCTGGAACCGAGGAATCGCATCCCGCCAGAAATGCTACAAGCAATAAAGTAGATAAAATAAAACCGGAATATTTTTTAATATTAAGTTTTAGCCTTGGCTTCATAATATAGTCCTCCCGTATAATTTTTTTTAGATACATAAATGTACCTTGAAAACTTAATAAATATTTGTTCAATCAGCTTATAAGTGCGCTATTTTCTGTCGAAGAACCAGAGGAAAGACTGCAGCGCTAAAAACAAGAAGAGCAAGAACGCGTTTGTGTAACATAAGAACACCTCCTAAGGCTGCTTACGAAACTGAGCCAGCTGCTCGTTGGCTTCGGCTACCATTTCGTCGATGCCCTCTTCGTGGTACATAGCTTTTAAGGTTTCTAGACGTTCGTCAAAGTGGAGCCAGTCTTCGGAAGTATTCATGGTAAAAACGTTGGAATTAAAAAAAGGATTCCCATACACATTCATATATTCGAATCCGACACCTTTTTGAAGACTTGCGGCATCCGAAGGCGTGTAAACGAAACCGGCATCGCATGGTACGGTTGTTTGCGCTGCAGATATAAAACGCTGCTCAGGCTCTTCCAAATAGGTTTTATCGCAAAACTCGCGCACAATGGAAGAAAATTTGTACTGGACGCGAGTACTACTAGGCTCCAATCCTAACATAATTCCATACGCAAAGGAAGAATCCGTTGCCATATCATTGAGAAATGTAAAGGTTAAGCTTAAATTCTCTTGATTTTTGGGGATTAAAAAGTAATAACGGGATTCATCCCAAGCACTTCGACAAAAAGAGTGAAGCTGTTCCTGCAAAGGACAGATGAGAATCGTAGTTGTTCTCCCCTCTTCCATGGAAAGAAAAGACGTGTCTGGGCGTTTAACTATTTCCGTGCTATTGGTTGATCTATACCAAACCAGTGGGTAAGTTGGACCCGTTTCATTCTTTTCCCCTAAATCGTCCTGATTAACAATATATCCTTTTTCTTCCAACTCTTTCCAAAACGCAATTATCTGCTCGGCATAAGCAGACTCAAGTAAAAACTGTGCTCCCTTTTCAGGCTCCTCATATGAAATGCCAATCATAGGAGCAATGATTTGAAAATGAGCGTCCCAGCCAATTCCCCTTAACACAGGGGTACGAGTCGAAGTAAAAGTAAACACACCTCCACCTTGAAGAGGATTTTCAAGAAACGGCTGATTGTCATTAGCTTGATAAATGGTTTCAAAAAGCGGCAGCCATTCTAGCAGCGGTTTCCCTTTCCAAGGCGCAAGATCATGCTCGCTAATACCAATCTCTTCTAAAGCGTCCATATCGAACCATAGGGCATCGGCAATTTCGGAATATTGGGTTAAAGGGTTGAATATTTTACCGTTTTGCTCTACGGTTTTCCAGTATATTTCAGGCTCACTTTGGTACCAAGCGATTAAAGAACCAGAGTACAGTTCTTCGGTAAGCTCCAGAAAATGTTCTTCGACAAAAGATTCCGATAGAAAGTAGGGCCTATTCAAAATAATATTATAGTCCTGATACCCGTCGAAGGATTCATAATCGACTTGAAGAATTTCAAAGGATAATCTATAGTCGCGCTGGGTGGACTCGAGGTACTGATTGGAAGACTCCATTTGTTCTTTTACAAAACCTTGAATCATGGACAGTGCGGTTTTATCTATTTCAGGATTTAGATACAGCGCCATGGAAATGATATCGCCGTCGAAATTCGGATCGATACCCGGCTGACTTGTCTCCGATTCTGTAGAAGAGGAATTGGTGGCGGAGGCGGGATGACTCTCCGGCAGAGAAGTATCTTGAGAATTGCCGTCTATTTCGGACGTAGACTGCCTGCAGCCCGCTAGAAATGCCACAAGCAGTGAAGCAATTAAAATAAAGCAGAAGTATTTTTTAATGTTAAATTGTAACCTTGATTTCATAGCATAGTCCTCCATGGAATGGGACATTCAGGATCTACTGATAGACAAGATACAAGTAATACAAAAGAGATAGAAAACAGACAGATATAAATAAAAATTAAAATAAATAGCGCATGGGTCGATACCTCCTGAGAGATATGTAAAGATTTTTATTTTATAAAAATATAACCGAACCATTAAGTAAGCATATTGTATCAAAACGGAAGACGAATGTCAATAATAAAAGATAATTTGCATACACCCTAAAAGGAGAAACATACCATTTCCCTCCAAATATCCCTTGCTCCATTCCGCAAGCTGTAGTATAATGGATCTATCTTTTTTAAACTAATTTAAAAACATTTTCAAAAGGAGGCTGGTTTTATGAAGTCCACTATTACCTCGCCCAAGAGTTTCTTTGGGTATCAGCTCGGAGCCGACCGCGAAATGGCCCGCTGGGACGAGATTGTCCGCTACTTTGACCTGCTGGGCAGCGAGTCCGACCGCGTCCGTACCATTCACATGGGCCCTTCCACCGAAGGTAACCCCTTTTTGGAAGTCATTATTACGTCGCCGGAAAACTTTGAGAACCTGGAAGAAATTCGGCGCATCAGCATGACGCTGGCCGATCCGCGCGGCCTGTCGCAGGAAGAAATTGACTCCCTGGTGCAGAAGGGCAAAGCCGTATGCGTCCAGAGCATGAGCCTTCACGCAACGGAAATCGGCGGCACGCAAATGGCGCCTCTGCTGGCGTACGACATGGCTGTAGCCGACGACCCAGACACCCTGCGCATTTTAAACGAGGTCGTGTTCATCATGATCCCCTGCTTCAACCCCGACGGTGAAATCATGGTCACCGATTTCTATAAAAGCACAATCGGCACCCCCTATGAGGGCTGCCATTACCCCATTTTGTACCACAAATACACTGGGCACGACAACAACCGCGACGCATTCGCGCAAAACATTGTCGAGTCGCGCTACATGGGACAGATTCTCTTCCACGAGTGGATGCCCCAGGCCTACCAGGATCACCACCACATGGGCAGCAACGGCGCGCGCATTTTTATCGCGCCCTACAAAAACCCGCTGCGCCCCGGCGTGGATCCGCTCGTATGGCGCGAGCTTAACCTCTACGGAGCCGGCATGGCCTACCACATGGAGTCCGAAGGTCTCGACGGCGTTACCAGCGGCGCGCAGTATCCCTCTTGGGGACACTTTGGCTACCACTGGATCACCAACAGCCACAACATTCCCGGTATGCTCACCGAGTCCGCCAGCGCCAAACTCGCCTCGCCGCTCTACATCGACCCCTCGTCCCTCCAGGGCGACGGCGACAACTTCATGCCCGAATACGAGGCGCAGACCAACTTCCCCAGCCCGTGGAAAGGCGGTTGGTGGCACCTGTCCGACATTATGGACCGCCAGTATGCCGCGGCCTACGGCCTGCTCGACGTTATGGCTAAAAACCGCGAAGCCATTTTGGCCAACATGGCGCGCAAAGCGCTAAACCAGACGGAGCGCGGCGCCTTAAGCGAAACCCAGGCCTATATTATCCCGGCGCACCAGTTTGACCAAAGCACGTATCGCAAGCTCGTAAAAATCCTGCTGGGACAGGGCATTGAGGTGCAGCAGGCGAAGAGCGATTTTACCGTTTCCAATCGCTTGTATAAGGCGGGCGACCTGGTCGTGTTTTTGGCGCAGCCTAAATTTGGCTTAATTAACAGCCTGCTGGGCGAAACGCATTATCCCGACAATATTTGGACGCGCGATAAAGACGGCGCGCTAACGGCATTTGATTCGGCTACGGATACGGTGGCGGAGTTTATGGGTGTGCAGGTAGACGTAGCCGGCGCGCCGGTTTGCGGCGAGTTCTCGGTGATTACCGAGGTGCCAGAGGCAGATGCCTGGCAGGAGGCGCTGGAGCGCGGAGCGAAGAGCCCGGGCGCGGCGCATGACGAGCCGGTGGAGAGCGGAAAGCCGTTTGGCTATGTGCTGAGCGCTAGAGAGAATGACGCGTATGCGGTGGCAAACGCTGCGAAGAAGGCGGGATGCCAGGTGTGGCGTATCGATGCGTGCCCGTATCGTGATTTCTATGTAGAAGGCGATGAGGCTGTGATTCGCGCGGCGTGGGAGAAGACGCCGGTAGAAGTGCGTAAGGCGGGGCGGCCGCAGGGGCTGACCGAGGTGAAACCGGCGCGCGTAGCGATTTATCAGCGTTATTACGGCGGCAACGCGGAAGAGGGCTGGATGCGCCTGCTTCTGGAGACGTTTGGGTTTGATTTTACTTCGGTGAAGGATGCCGATATTTGGGGCGGCTGCCTGAAAGATTTTGACGTGCTGGTGCTGCCGAGCGATATGCCGGCGGTGCTGGAAGGACCGGCGCTGCATCCGGAAGGCTTTATGTATACCATGAGCCTGAGCCAGCCGCCGGAGTACCGCAGCGGTCTGGGCAAGGAAGGCGCGGAGAAAATTCGCGAGTTTGTGCAGGGCGGCGGAAAGCTCCTGGCCATGGAAGGTTCGGCCGACTATGCGATTAGCACGCTGGATCTGCCGGTGCGCAATATTGTGAAGGGCATGAAGGCGAAGGATTTTAATACCCACGGTTCCACGCTGCGCGTAAACGTAAATGCGCAGCATCCGCTGGCCTATGGCATGCCGGAAAGAACACTCATTCTGCACTGGAATGGACCGGTGTTTGACGTAACCGATAAATTCCACGCCGATCAGTATGATACGGTGGTACGCTTTGAGAAAGATCATTTGCTGCGCAGCGGCCTTTTGACCGGCGAGAAGATAATCGCCGGGCGCAGTGTCATGATGCAGGCGCCGTGTGGCAAGGGCTTTGCCGTGCTCTATGGGTTTGCGCCGAGCAAACGGATGCAGACGCATGCGACGTTTAAACTTTTAATGAATGCTTTGTATGTATAAGGAAGGTTACATGAAAGGAATGAAACTGCCGGAGAATTTGCCGGTAATAGAAGACGTGAGCCCGCTGCTAGAGCGGGCTCGCGTTATGGAAGAGGATATTGAAGGCGTGCGCATTGTGGGCGCCTTTTTAGAGGAGGCTAATTTAAGTGCGCTTACCTTTAAAGGATGCGTGCTGGAGGGCTGCCGTTTGATTGGCTGCGATATGCACAAGGTGTCGTTTTTGCGCTGCGAGCTGCGTGGGTGCGATTTTTCTAATTCTCACATGAGCGATGCGTTTTTACAGCGCTGCGAGGTGCGCAGCGGCAAGTGGCTGGGGACAGATTTAGATCAGAGCAGTCTCAAAGAAGTGCTGTTTCAGGGCTGCAATTTGCAGTATATCAATTGCGACGGAAGCAGCTGGAAAGACGTTCAAATGCAGGAGTGCAACTTGCAGCGCGCGTATTTGTCCCAGTGCCGTTTGCAAAAAACGCAGTGGACGCACTGCGATCTGCGCCTGGCGAATCTCTTTCAAACCTCGCTAAAGGGAATGGATCTTTCCACCTGCGAGTTAGAAGGCTTTTTGGTTTCCGATACCTTCGCCGAGCTGGCCGGCGCTAAAATTTCGGCGCCGCAGGCGCTAGATGTGGTGCGCCTGCTGGGGCTGGAAGTGGTATAAGCGCCGCCAACCAGTCTCCTGTTATTGCCTTTCAGTTCGTATCGGAGACTTTGTATAAAATTGAACACTTAAAAATGAGTGTCTAATAATAGACAAATGCTCGGAGGGGGTGAAAGCATGGATAAAGAGCAACGTGGTGAGAGTAAATCGAAAGAGGCTCTTAAAAATGCGTTTTTGCAGTTGGCCTTGGAAAAGGCGGTGCCTTTTATTACAGTCAAGGAAGTAATTGCGTTAGCTAATGTGAGTAGAGGGACTTTTTATAAGTATTTTGCGAATATAGAAGAGCTGCGCGATGCAATAGGAGAGAGATGGATGGATCAGCGGATATTGATCATTCGAGCGAAAATGTTTGCGGCGGTGCTGAAAGATCCCTTCAGAGCTACGTTACAACTTTATCAATATTTCCTCGAGGCAACTCGCAAAGGCATTCTATCGTTGGCCCTGTTTTGTGAATTTAAAAAGCTGTGCATAGAGGTTCTTTGGTATAAAAGTGATTTTTCCTATGCAAAAAGCGTTGGTGTTACCGGGTTTGTGTTAGATGTCTGCTATGACATGGCGTGTAATCCGGCCAGTCCTCTGTATCAGAAACCGGAAGAGGGCGCCAGGGCGGTGGAAAAGTTTATTGTTTCTAATAACCGAAAAACCGGAGCGCCATAATATAAAGCGCTCCGGTTTTTTATTAAAGACACTCTGACAGATACTGATTTTCGATCTCGTCCATGGCCGGGTTAAATTCGATCTCGCCTTGGTGCTTTAGGTACCAGGCGTAGGCCTGCCGAAGTCCCTCTTCGAAAGGAGTTTCTTCTATATTATATAGAGCGTGAATAGAAGAGACATCCAGCACATTGTCATAATCGTGAAAGGGAAAATAGCGCCGGGCCTCGGGAAGCGTGCATGGGGCGATGAGCGGCGTCTGGTTTGCGGCTTTGCCGCAGGTATGTAACCATTCGCGCATGGTGACGGGGCGCGGGCTGCCTACATTGTAAATGCCGGGCTGGGGCTGCTGAAGGATGGCAACGATGAGGCGGGCGAGGTCGCGCACGTAAATGAATTGGAGCTGACTGTTTTTGGCAGGCAGCAGAATGGGGCGGCCGGTTTGCAGGTGCCTGAAAACCCAGCTTTCGCGGCGGGCGTAATTATATTCGCCGTATACGTAGGGCGGGCGCAGAATGGTGAGAGGGCAGGGCGCCCAGGATTGGTAGTGGGCTTCGGCCTGAATCTTGTCGGTACCGTAGGCGTCCCAGTAGGTGTTGGGGCCGAGGGGAGCGGTCTCGGGAATGGGCGTTGGCGCGGG
>CALWPV010000109.1 GCA_944383515.1 uncultured Clostridia bacterium | reverse complement strand
CCACATGGGACAGGCGGCAGATATAGCGAATTTGGCCGCCTTTTTGGCCTCGGATCTGGCCGGGTATATTACCGGCGAAGTGATTCGGGTTGACGGCGGGCTGTGCATGTAAAGCAGTTAAAACTGGAAGGGAGATGATGCGGCATGGAGCGTAGAGTAGTTATTACCGGACTGGGCGCGGTAAGCCCGTTAGGGAGCAGCGCCAAGGCAACCTGGCAGGCAATGCAGCAGGGACAGTGCGGTATTGGTCATATTACTAAATTCGACACAACGGACTATAAGGTAACTGTGGCAGCGGAGGTTAAAGAGTTTGATCCGCTGAGCTGCATGGAAAAAGGCGAGGTGCGCCGCACCGATCTGAACTGTCAGTACGCGCTGGCGGCGGCTAAGGAAGCGATGATCGATAGCGGACTTGCCGAAAGCGGCGAGAGCGTGAAGGCTCAAATGAAAGAGGGCAGCATTGCGCCGGAGCGTCTGGGCGTGTACATTGGCAGCGGCATAGGCGGAATCCATACTACCTGTGCGGAAATGGAAAAACTGATGAAAAGCGGGCCTAAGCGGATTTCTCCGTATATGGTGACCATGATGATTAGCAACATGGCCACGGGGCTGGTTGCCATTGAATATAACGCGCAGGGGCCGAGCCTGCCCATTGTAACGGCCTGCGCCACCTCAACGCATGCGGTAGGCGAGGCGTTTCGGGCCATTCATCACGGCTATGCCGACGCGATTATTGCGGGCGGCACCGAGGCTGCCATTGTGCCGCTGGCTGTGGCCGGCTTTACGAATTGTATGGCGCTTACGAAAAATCCCGATCCGAAGACGGCCTGCGTCCCGTTCGACGCGCGCCGCGATGGATTTGTTATGGGCGAGGGCGCGGCAATTCTGGTGCTGGAAGAGTACGAGCACGCCAAGGCGCGCGGAGCGCATATTTATTGTGAGGTTGTTGGGTACGGTAATACGGACGACGCGCACCACGTAACGGCGCCGGATCCCGAAGCCGGCGGTATTACCCGTGCCATTCGCATGGCGGTAGAGCAGAGCGGGCTTACCGTAGAGGAAGGACTGTATATTAACGCGCATGGTACATCGACGCCTCTGAACGACAAATCGGAAACCTTGGCCTTCAAGAAGGCGCTGGGAGAAGAGGCAGCCAGAAAGGCTTCCATTAGCTCTACCAAGTCAATGACCGGACATATGCTTGGCGCTACCGGCGCGATGGAAGCGTGCGTCTGCGCCTATGCGCTGCATGACGGAAAGATTCCGCCAACGATTGGTCTGGAGCAGCCGGATCCGGATTGCGATCTGGATTATACGCCGGGAACGCAGGCCAAAGCGTTTGACGGACGGTGGGCGCTGTCTACAAATTTGGGCTTTGGCGGTCACAATGCCTGCCTTGCGTTTAAGCGTTACGAGGAAGCGAGGATCAACCCATGAAAATGCAAGAATTAAAAAATTTGGCGGCACTTATGAAAGAGTACGATCTTACCCGGGTGGAAGTGACGCCGGACGGCAATATTACTATGGAGCGTATGGCGCAGCCGGTTCTGGCCGGCGCGCCGGCGCCCGTAATCAATCAGGCGGCAGAACCTGTAGCTGCCGCGCAGCCGCCGCAGGAAGAGGGAACGGTGATTTATTCTCCTATGGTGGGCGTGTTTTATGCGGCATCTTCTCCCGATGCCGATCCTTTTGTGAAAAAAGGAGATATCGTTAAAAAGGGAGACGTGCTGTGTATCATTGAAGCAATGAAGCTAATGAATGAAATCAATGCGGAGCGCGACGGAGAAATTTTGGAAGTGCTGGTGCAAAATGGTCAGTTAGTAGAGTTTGGTCAGCCGCTCTTCCGTATTGGAGAATAAAAAGAAGAAGGATTAAAAATGAAACGAGAAGAACTGAAAAAACTAATGCCTCATAGGGAGCCAATGCTATTAGTAGATGAAGCAACGGCAGTTAGCCAAGACGAAGCAGAAGGCCTGTATACCGTTAAAGGCGACGAGTGGTTTTTACAAGGACATTTTCCTGGTAATCCCGTAGTGCCCGGTGTGGTATTATGCGAGATAATGGCACAGGTATGCTGTGTGCTGCTTGCGGGCGACGAAGTAGGGCATACTCCTGTATTTACGCATATTAATCAGGCTAAATTTCACCGCATGGTAAAGCCCGGTGAAATGCTGCGAGTGAAATGCCACATTTATAAAAAGAGAGCCAAATTCCGCTTTGTTGAGGGCGTGGCCCGGGTGGGCGACAAAATTGCCGTTAAGGCCGATTTTGTATTTGCATTGGTATAATAGGCGGAGGACACCAGAATGTTTCCTAAAATTTTAGTGGCCAATCGCGGAGAGATTGCCGTGCGCATTATACGGGCATGTAAAGAAATGGGCATTCAAACGGTAGCCGTGTTTTCAGAGGCCGATCGCGACGCGCTGCATGTGTCGCTGGCCGATGAAAGCTACTGCATTGGCGCCTCGCCTGTACAAGACAGTTATTTGAACATTACGGCTCTTCTTACGGTCGCTGTAGAATCAGGGGTGGCCGCGATTCATCCGGGCTATGGCCTGCTCTCAGAAAACGCGCGTTTTGCGCGTCTTTGCGAGCAGTGCAATATTGCCTTTATTGGACCCTCGCCCGAAGTGATTGAAAAAATGGGCGATAAAGACGCGGCCAGACGCAGCATGCGAGACGCGGGCGTACCCGTGATTGAAGGCTGCGACCTGCTTGCCGATGGCGATATGGCCGTGTCGGAAGCGGAGCGAATTGGCTGTCCCGTGCTCATTAAGGCAAGATCCGGCGGCGGCGGCCGGGGAATTCGCTTGGTAGAAAAGCCGCAGGACGCAAAGGCGGCCTATGAGGCAGCCTATCAGGAGGCACAGGCGGCCTTTGGCGACGGCGAATGCTACATGGAGAAATTTTTAACCAGAACCCACCACGTTGAAGTACAGCTGCTGTGCGACCAATTTGGTCATGCGGTTACGCTTGGCGAGCGGGAATGCTCGGTGCAGCGTAAAAACCAGAAGCTGCTGGAAGAAAGCCCTTCGCCGGTGCTAAGCGAAGAGACCCGAGAAAAAATGCTGCACGCGGCGCGCAAGGCCGCCAAAGCCGTAGGCTATCAGGGCGTGGGCACCATTGAGTTTCTCTACACCGACGACGGTCAGTTCTATTTTATGGAAATGAATACGCGGCTGCAGGTAGAGCATCCGGTTACCGAGCTGGTGACCGGCGTAGATCTGGTTAAATGGCAAATTAGAGTAGCCGCCGGCGCCAAGCTGCCGTTTAACACGCATCATCTGGCGCTCCAAGGGCATGCGATTGAATGCCGGATCAATGCCGAAGACCCCGAGCACGATAACCGGCCTAGCTGCGGAAAGGTAACGGTACTGCATGTGCCGGGCGGTCCGGGCGTACGGTTTGATACGGCGCTGTATCAAGACTATGTCATTCCGCCGTTTTACGATTCTATGATCGGCAAGCTCATTGTGCACGCGCCTACCCGAGAAGAGGCCATTCGCAAAATGCGCGCGGCGCTGGGCGAATTGGTGGTTGGCGGTGTGGTGCATAACCGTGAGCTGCAACTGGAAATATTAAGTAATAAAGAATTTTTGCAAGGCAATTACCATACAGATTTAATGACGCACTTGCATAAATAAAGGCAAAGGAGGTGGCGGGTTGTTAAATGGCAATATATTTAAAAAAGCGTTAAACTCGCTGGAAGAAACGGGGATTCTGCGGCCTGGCGCTAAGCCGCAGACGCCCGACCGTCTTTATATTAAATGCGACGCGTGTAAAGCCATGCTGCTGGCCGACGAACTGCGGGAGCATCTCTATGTTTGTCCGAAATGCGGCGCGCACATGCGCATTAGCGCGCGCGACAGAATTCATATGCTGTTTGACGAGGGGAGTTTTCAGGAATGGGACGCCGATCTGCTGGCAACCGACTTTCTTCATTTTCCGGGCTATCCTGAAAAACTGGCGGAATATAGAGAGAAAAGCGGCGAAAAAGACGGCGTGGTAACAGGACTGGCCAGCATAGGCGGCCATCCCTGCGCTATTTTTGTTATGGATCCCGGATTTATGATCGGTTCCATGGGAACAGTAATTGGAGAAAAAATTACACGAGTTTTTGAGCGCGCTGCGCAGCAGAAACTACCGGTTATCGGTTTTACCGTATCCGGCGGCGCACGCATGCAAGAAGGTACAACGTCGCTCATGCAAATGGCCAAAGTATCGGGCGCCGTTAAACGCCATAGCGACCAAGGGGGGCTGTACATTGCCGTACTTACCGACCCCACTTCCGGCGGCGTAACCGCCAGTTTTGCCATGGAGGCCGACGTGCTCATGGCCGAACCAGGCGCGCTCATTGCCTTTGCCGGCCCGCGCGTAATTGAGCAAACCATCCATAAAAAGCTGCCGGCCGGATTTCAAAGAGCCGAATTTCTGCTGGAGCACGGCTTTTTAGACAAAATTGTTACGCGTGATCGGCTCAGAGTCACGCTCAAGAGACTGTTAGGATACCATAGACAGGAGGATGGAAGCTATGGGAGACTTTGACCGGGTATTAGCGGCGCGTAGCGCCGAACGGCCTACGGGCCTTCAGTTTTTCAGCGCCATGTTTTCAGAGTTTATGGAACTGCATGGAGATAGACGATTTGGAGATGACCCGGCCATTGTGGGCGGCATTGGTCGTTTAAATGGAATGGCGGTAACAGCCATTTGTACAGAAAAAGGACGTACTACGCGCGATAAAGTACGGCGTAATTTTGGTTCCGCGCATCCGGAAGGCTACCGAAAGGCGCTTCGGCTTATGAAACAAGCAGAAAAATTTGGGCGACCGATTATTTGTTTAATTGACACCTCGGGCGCGTTTTGCGGCCTTGAGGCGGAAGAGCGCGGACAGGGGCAGGCCATTGCCGAAAATCTGCTGGAAATGATGACACTGCGTGTACCCATTGTTTCTGTTATTACCGGTGAAGGCGGAAGCGGCGGCGCGTTAGCGCTGGCAGTAGCCGATACGGTATGGATGCTTGAAAACGGAGCCTATTCTGTTATTTCGCCAGAGGGCTGCGCGAGTATTTTGTGGAAAAACGCCGCAGAAAAAGAAACCGCGGCGGAGCATTTGGCGCTGACAGCGGAAAAGCTGCTGCCGCTGGGCATTATTGACCGCATTATTGCGGAAGACGAGCCTATGGAGCAGGTTATGAAAAAACTGGGCTGCTTGCTGTATCAAGAAGTGGAGCGACTGCGTTCCATCAATATAGACGATCTATTAGAAGCCCGCTATCAGCGGTTTCGCAGTATGGGTACCGACAAAATACAGAAGGGAACGGAAGAGCTATGAAACAAGCCATAGCAGTACTATGCCTAGTTATGCTGCTTATAACCGGGTGTCAGGCAGAGCCGCAACCGGCAGAAAGCAGCGCAACTGTATCTGTTTCACAAGAAACGGCAGAAGTATCGGAAGCGCAGCCTGCGGATAGTGGCGAAGAGTCGTTAGTGGAATCGGAGGCTGTGCAGGAAGGCATGGCGCACCGGGAAGAGGAGTCTGCGTCTCAGACCGATGCGCGGGTAGAAGAGCTTTTGCAGAGCATGACACTGGAAGAGAAAGTCGGGCAAATGTTTTTTGCGCGTTTTCCGGGAAGCAGCGCGCCAGAATATGCGCAGCAGTATCACCTTGGTGGGTATGTGCTTTTTGGCGTTGATTTTGAAGGATATACCGAAGAAGAAGTACGCAGCCGCATCGACGCCTGCCAGCAGGCGTCTCGCATTCCTATGCTCATGGGAGTGGACGAAGAGGGCGGTACGGTAACGCGGGTAAGCGATTATTTTAGAGAAACGCCGTTTTTGTCGCCGCGCGACGTGTATGCGCAGGGCGGGTACGCGCTAATTGAAAGCGATACGCGAGAAAAATGCGAGCTGTTAAAGTCGCTTCACTTGAATGTAAATTTGGCTCCGGTATGTGATTTGGCCGGAGATCCGTCTGATTTTATGTATGATCGTTCGTTTAGCGGGGATCCGCAGGAGGCGGCCGAGTTTGCGCGTATTACCATAGAGACTATGGCGCAGGAGCAGGTGGGCGCGGCCCTCAAGCATTTTCCGGGCTATGGCAATAATGTAGATACCCATACGGGCATTGCCATTGACGAACGGGAGAAGGAAACATTTTACGAAAACGATTTTATTCCCTTTGAGGCGGGCATAGCAGCCGGAGCCGGCAGCGTATTGGTAAGCCATAATATTGTTAACTGCTTCGATTCGGAATATCCGGCGTCGCTTTCTGCCGAGGTGCACCGCGTGCTGCGCGAAGATCTTGGCTTCGACGGCGTGATTATGACAGACGATTTAGCCATGGGCGCCATTTTAGACTATTGCGGCGAGGTCAATGCCGCAGTGTTGGCGGTGGAAGCGGGTAACGATTTGTTGATTTCTACTGAATTTGCCGATCAATATGCCTCTGTACTTAGCGCGGTACAGGAAGGGCGCATTACCGAAGAGCGAATCGACGAGTCGGTGCGTCGTATTCTCCGTTTTAAAGCAGAGCTTGGGCTCCTGTAAATTCAGAATTTTTTAAGAAAAAAGGGACTGTAGCGCTTGCAGTCCTTTTTTGTTTGTGGTACAATTAGAATACTTTTTAAAGTGATTTTCAAAAGTGGCAGCTATAGGCATTATCAGGCTGCATTCTTGACGGGGGAGAATTCAAATGAGTGATATCCGCTATAATAAATCCATTGTCAAAAATATTAACGAATGCTTAATTCGTAAGGTACTGCGGGAATCGGAGTCGTTTACTAAAACAAAAATTGCCCGCGATACAGGGCTTAGTTTTCCGACGGTGAGCCGGATTTTAGACGAAATGGTACAAGACGGAGAAATTATTAGTAACGGTGTAGATCCAACAACGGGTGGGCGGCATGCGCACTCGTATTCGGTCAATCCGGATTATGCCTATGTGCTGTGCCTGTATTTTCCCGGAAAATCGTGGCATACTATGGTGCTGAACGCAATCGGTGAGCCGGTTAAAAAAGAGAAGTTTACGGCGGATCCGGAACATATGAAAGAACAGATCGATCAAATTGTAGAGAAAAAGATGAAGGAATACCGTATTCGAGCCATCACGGCAGGACTGCCGTGGGGCATCTCTGGCGACGGCACAATTTTATTTGGCGCTAAGTCATACCATATGGAAAACTATAATTTGAAAGATCATTTGGAAGAAAAGTTTGGCGTTAGCGTGCGGCTTGAAAACGATATGAACGCCATTGTGTCCGGATGCTATCAGCGGCTTTTTAAAGACGAAAAGGTTTCGATTGCCTGCGTTAACTTTGGTAATCGCGGCTGCGGCTGCGGATTATATTTGGACGGGCATTTGATTCGCGGCGCCAATGGCTTTGCGGGTGAGCTGCGCTATTTACCCATGAATCATGAGACCAATCTGGATTATGAATATATTCACGGGTTTGTATCGCAGGACGCCGTAACGCGAATTGCCCAGACCGTTTCTGCCCTTTGCGCTACGGTAGATCCGCATTATATTGTGTTTTATAAAAATCCGATTGTAGAGCATATTTTACCGCAGGTGGAAGAGTGCTGCAAACGGTATTTGCCGGATGAGGTGATTCCTCGCCTTATTTTAACAGATGCGTATCAAGAAGATTTTGAGCGTGGACTGATACAATTTGGAAGCGATCTTCTTCTTTCGGGGTATCGTATTATCGATCACTAAAAAATGCGAGGTATATCGTAATGAAAGCAGCATGGCTAGTACGGGATAAGGATTTTTACAAGCGATTATTTTTGCTGGCGCTGCCCATGGCAGGGCAAAGCATTTTAACGTTTTCCGTTGGCCTTACCGATAATATTATGGTTGGTCAGCTGGGAGACACGGCGCTTTCGGGCGTATATATGGCCAATCAGTGGACGGCGCTGCTGCAAAAGTTTATTCAGGGCTTCTGCACGGCGTCGCTAGTCATTGCTACGCAGTACTGGGGGCGGCGCGATACCGAGAGCATTAAAACGATTAGCGCAATGACGGCTAAGTTTTGTTTGGTAACGGCGCTTATCTTTTTCGGACTGGCTTTTTTCTTCCCGCGGTGGGTGCTGGGTATGTATACCAATGAGGAAGCAGTAATTGAAGAAAGCATGCGATATCTTCGGGTTGTTTGCTTTTCTTACCTGTTTTACTGCGTAACAGAGGTGCTGATTTCGTCGCTGCGCTGCGTAGAAACCGTAGGGATTGGGTTATATTTGTCAATCTGTACCCTGATTGTTAATGTTTGCCTAAACTATGTGTTTATTTTCGGAAAGCTGGGTATGCCGCGTTTAGGCGTTGCCGGCGCCGCGGTGGCGACGTTAGTGGCCCGCGTCATTGAGACCGGTATTATGCTGTATTATGTTAAGGTGCGCGATCAAAAGTTAAGGCTAAAAGCGCGAGATTTTTTCCGGCATAGCCGGGTGCTTTTAAAAGATTATATTCGCTACGGAATTCCTATTTTTGCCGGTTCGGCCATGTGGGGCATCAATAGCACGGTGCAGAGCGCTATTATTGGGCGGCTTGGCGAGAGCGCTATTTCGGCAGTGAGTATTTCGAATAATCTGTTTGAGATTATTTCGGTGGCGATGTATGGTGTGTCGAGCGCTACGGGTATTATTATTGGCAAGACAGTGGGCAGCGGCGATTATGATTTAGTGAAACAGTACGCGAAAACGCTGCAGCTGGTGTTTGTTGGCATGGGACTGGGCACGAGCGTGCTCATGTACGCGAGCCACTGGCTGGTGCCGGTGTTATATCCAACGGTTGTGGGCGAGACGCTGCAGATTACGAATCAGCTGATTATTGTGCTTTCGGTTATGGTGCTGGGCACGGCGTACCAGGTGTCTTGTTTAACAGGCATTGTGCGCGCCGGCGGGTGTACGCATTTTGTGTTTGTGAATGATACCATTTTTATTTGGTGCGTGCTGATTCCGTCGGGGCTTTTGGCGGCGTTTGTGTTTGACGCGCCGGCTTGGGTAGTGTTTGCCTGCTTAAAGAGCGATCAGATTTTGAAATGTATTGTGGCCGCTGTGAAGGTAAACCGATTTAAATGGATTAAAAACATAACCAGAGATACGGAGCAAACCGCGTCGTAAGCAGGGTTTTTCTGTAAGGGCAAAGATTAGGGTAAAGGTAACTAATCTTTGCCCTTTTTTAGCTTGACTATGGGAAGATCTATCTGATATACTTTTAAGCAAAAGAAAGATGTACGTTATAAAAAGGCACTGTAATCAAACGAATAAAGGATTGAACATGGAGGCGATGCCATGGGAAAGATTTATCGAATAACCGTTTTATTTCTTGTGTTGGTTAGTGTTTTAGTTATTACAGCGTGTCAGAAAACCATAGTAACATTGCAAGTCGGATTTGTTTTAGGGAAAACCCGAGCTAGAAAATGGGGTCTAAAAGCCATTATATGAAAGTATGCCTTCTATCGTAATTCTATGGAAGAGTGGTCTTCGAACTGGGAGGCAAATGTAGATATGCTTTTGGAGCAGCTGTACGACGCCGGCATGCAAGACATTATAGACGAGGCCAACCGGCAGCTGGGGCTAGAATAAATAAAAGATTAAAATTTTATCTTTCCGAACCTTTTTTTGAAACACGATTGATAAACGCACTCATTGGGTGTACAATATAGCTGAGGTGATTTATATGACAATTCGTGAAATAAGAAATCGCTTGGGCGACACACAAAGAGAATTCGCTGCACGGTATCATATTCCGTTTCGAACCATTCAGAACTGGGAAGCAGGTATACGTAAGCCGCCGGAATATATTATCAATTTGCTGGAAAGCCGCATGATGTCAGATGTTGCCAACCGGAAGTCTATTGCGCTGCCAAAGCACGATCCGAAAAAAAGCAATCTTCCGAAGAGGAGTGACTATGTGGGTGCTACGGCGTGGCTTAAGGCTGTTCGTGATTGTATCGGTGAACCCTTTGTTTTCGCTTTGGACGAAGCACTGATGTGTCAGGGGTATTTCGGAGGGCGCAGCGACGAATTTCTTGTATGGGGTTATGGCAACGATTCCGTTACGCGTTTTAATGGTGTGGTTCTGCTGGGCAACCAGATCAGCCGGTATAGTGTAAAAGAAAGGGAGGGTCTATTTTTTACAGACTTTAGCAGAACCATTGCAGACGCGTTAGCCAATGAAGTAATATTGGATATGCAGGGTATTACGGAGGCGCTTAGCCATTACTATTACCGAAATGGCGAGAGCTTTGAGGGCATTTCTGTAGTACCCGAATATCAGGAAAAATTTGAAAAGTTAGCAAAAGAAGCGGTAAACTACTATGAAAATTGAATGGAGGTAGTGTGAAAAATCAGCTCGAATAGCTGATTTTTCACACGGCTATTTGTGGCGCTTCGGAATGGAGGTTTTAATATGAATTTAACAGCAGAAGAAAAGCTGATGTATAAGGTAATGACGGCAATATTTGAAAGTGGATCACCGATTAGCTTTAAGGGTTCTATGGTTTTGAAAGCCTTTTTGCTTGAGGCTGGATATGCCGAAGAAACACGACATACTGTCGATATTGACGCTAACTGGAATTCGGAGAATCCGCCATTAGCCGAGCAAATGACAGGTTCTTTGCAAAAAGCACTGGAAGAAAGCGGCATTGATTTGGCTGTGAGTATTTACAGAATGTACGGCGAAAAGCGTTCTGCCGGATTTGAACTGGCAGATAAAGCTACGGGAGAAATACTGTTTTCTATGGATATTGACGTGAACCGGCCTATTTCTCCCACAAAAGTATACGAGATAGAGGGGTTTCGCTTTCGTGGCGTTTCACCGTCTCAAATGATAGCCGATAAACTTTCAGCAATTTCTACTGATAAGATATTTCGGAGAATAAAAGATGTTGTAGACCTGTATTATATTTCAAAAGTATTTAGCTTTAATAAAGCTGATATTATGCAAAGGCTAAATAGCAACGGAAGAACTTTAGATACTTTTCACGGATTCCTCCATAGAGACGAAGATTTACGACATGCCTATGAAAAATTTCGGTTTGCCGGTGGTGTTAATAAACCGCCGTTCGATGAAGTATATCATGCAGTAAAATTGTATATTCAGGAGGTACTTCCTGAAGAAAAAATCAACGGTATAGGCGGTAATCTATATTTGGTTCGTAGGAGGTGAAGGCAATGTTAAGTGCTCGAAAATCTATAAAAGTTTGGTTTGCCATAATTCTTCTATGCATGAGCTTAAGCGCTTGCCGTCAGAACACAACCACTTCTATTCGTATTGCGTTAGTTCTGGGTGAAAACATCAATCAGGAGACGTATGATATATTTGCTCAAGAAGGAATTCCGGGGATTAATCAGACCTTGGCAGAAAAAGGAAAACCATACCAGCTAGAGGTAGATATGGTTTCTTATTCGGAGCGAGACACTTTTAGCCCAGAAGGATATGACATTGTCATTTGGGACGGGACAGGACTATCCGCGGAAACAATAGAGGAGGAGTATATGGACCTGACCTACGAGCTGGAAGAGGGGGCGCTAGCGCCCTTGTATGCAAGTATGCCAGCTATGTATTGGGAAGAAGTGCGCGCCAATGGCGCGATATATAACCTTGTCAGGCTACGTTTGAATACCCAGTCGGGAATGTGTA
>CALWPV010000108.1 GCA_944383515.1 uncultured Clostridia bacterium | reverse complement strand
AGCACTCTTCGGTCCGGCAGCTGCAAAGGCTTCTCGTAGTCATAGCGCAGATTTTGCCGAGCCAGCTCATTAGCAATAATCATTTCCGACTTAGAAGCCACTACCTCTCCGCGATCGGTAAAGTGCTTATGAGAATCCGCGTACTTCCGCGTTTGAGCGGCCACCAGAGACGCCTGGCGCAGCGCTTCCTTCTCGCTGAGCTGGCGGCGCTTCTCCTCGAAGTCAGCCAAAATCTGATCGGGATCCAAACGGTAATGGCGCAGCGCGCAGCGGTGAGCCCTCAGGTTAAAGCGTAAATTGCGCAGCCGCTGCTTCAGGCGCTTAAAAGTTTCGATTAAGCGGCGCGCCTCTTCCAGGGCCTTGCCCTTCACAAACCGAAAAGAGCGCACGGTGTCTAATGTCTCTTCCTCGAAGGCCCAGGGTTTTCTAACATAGTTTTTCTTTTTCAAATCGAATCCCTCCCTCTATATATAACTATCGGAGAAAAAACAGGAAGTGTCCTCGATTTTACAAAAAGTTCATAAAAAAATTCCCGCATGCATGCTCGGTACAAACGCGGATGCGAGAACTCCTCACAAATGCGCATGCTCCGCCCTCGCTTGCAGCCTTTGCCAGCGCCAATCCACCTCCTGCTGCATTTCTGCAACCACCTTCGCGTATTCTTCTTTCTGTAGATGCTTAGTCCGCCCCATTTTAGTCAAAAAACGCAGCACCGGAATTTTGGCCTGCTTCGCCTCCGGATCATAAGTGAGCCGGGTAATCCCCTTTTCCACCTCATATAACGGAAAATAACAGCTGTCGACCGCTGCCGCGATCACCTTTCGCTCCTGATTCGGCTTATCGCCCCAGTTCAGCGGACAGGCCGAAAGCGCTTTCACATAGGCCATGCCGCTGTGATTGGCATAATACTGCGCTTTCGCCGCCTTACGAATAAAATCTGCCGGATTCGACTCCGCTACCGTTGCCACATAATCAATGCCGGCCGCCGCCATAAGCTGAGGCATATCTTTATGAAAGAACGCCTTGCCATATTGCCGCGCCCCCACATGCGAAGTAGCGCTCCGTGCCCCTTTCGGCGTAGAATACGAAAGCTGATATCCCGTATTCATATACCCGCCATTATCATATTCAAAGAGAATCATGCGGCTGCCACGCAGCCCCGCGCTCAGCGCGCAGCCCATGCCAATATCCATACCTCCGTCGCCGCTAACCATAATAAAGGTAATCTCGCCCTCCGGCAGTTCGCCTCGTTTTTGACGCTGCCTATATACTTCAATGAGGCCGGAAAGCGTGGCCGCTCCGTTTTGAAAGAGATTATGCACATAAGGAACCTTAAACGCGGTTTGCGGGTAAGGCGTGCTCACCACCATACCACAGCCTGTTTGAAAAAGAAGCACTACACAGCCTTCTATGCCGCGCAGCAATAAATTGAGATTCACAAAAATGCCGCAGCCCGGACAGGCGCCATGGCCAGGCGCTAAGCGTTTGGGCATAAGCGTTGTCTCCCTGACCAGCCCGCCCTTCACCTGCAGGCCTTGGGGCGTCGAAACCACCTGCGTTAACCCAGGTGTTTCTGTAACCGGGTGAAAATAGGGGCCCTCCTGCCCGCCGCTTTTTTTCTTGGGCACAGACAAATAGCCGAAGGAAGGCGCGTTTGTTGTAAATCCCAGCTCCAACAATGACTTCGCGTCTTCCAGCCCAAAATCCTGGCCGCCCAAACCGTAGACGCGGCTGATAACCGGCAGGCTGAGCCCAGCCGTCTGAAGCGCTGCCTTAACCTCTAACGTCAGATTACCGCCGCCGGCGCCATAACTATCTTGCCGGTCGCCCACAACAACAGCCCTCACGCCTGCCTCTCGGCAAAGAGCGGCAATTTCCAGCGCCGGAAAAGGCCGCAGTCGGTGAAGACAAAGAACGCCGCAGCGCTTTCCCTGCGCGCGCAGCTGATCCACCGCTTCCTGCGCCGTACCATAGGAAGACCCCAGCAAAACTAAAAGGACATCCGCTTGCTCGGCCCGATACGCCTCGATCGCATGATAGCTTCTTCCGGTCAGCGCTTGAAACTCGTCCCATACCGTCTGAATCACCGTTTTAGCTTCTTCCATGGCCTGATGCAGCTGATATTTATTGGCTCCCAGATCGGGTTCATTCATATACGCGCCAATCGTCACCGGATGCTCGGGGTCTAGCGCAGTAACCGGCGGCCTATACGCGCCAATAAACCGCTGTACGTCTTCCTCATTGGCAAGCACCTGACAGCGCTGCTTCTGGTGCGAGGTAAAGAAGCCGTCAAAGGCAACTATTACCGGAAGCCGCACGGATTCGGCAATTTTTATCGCCGTCACATTCATATCATATACCTGCTGCGGCGTATTCGCAAAAAGAATAATCCAGCCGGTATTTAAGGCAAACATAATGTCGCTATGGTCTCCTTTAATGTCGAGCGGTCCGGAAACAGTTCGGCAGGCCACATTTAAAACCATGGGAAAGCGAGTTCCCGACTGAACCGGCAGCTGCTCTAACGCATAAAGCAGGCCGTTCGCACTAGTCGCATTAAAAACGCGGCCACCGCCCACACTGGCGCCATAACAAATCCCTGCCGCGCTATGCTCCCCCTCCGCCGGAATCATGGCTATATCGCAGCTTCCTTCCGCCCGCCACACATCGAGCTGCTCAGCAATTTGCGTAGACGGTGTAATCGGGTAGTACCCCATAACATGGTACCGAATCTGTCTGGCGGCATACGCCGCCATTTCATTGCCGCTTTCAAAAAGCGTTGTTTGCTCTGCCTTTCTCATTCTTCTATCCTCCTCTCGGTTTCCTGCGCTTCGCTGCTCATCCATGAATTGGCGCCGGAAGCTTCCATAGGAATATCCGCCGTGATCAGAGACTGATTGGGCAGCGCGTATGGTTTTTCCGGCCATTCTCTTTCTTTGACCGCCGTTAGCGCCTGCACCGGGCAAACCGCCACGCAGCGCAGGCAGCCTTTGCAATGCTGATAATCGAGCCCTCGATTGACCGGCCCCTGCTCTCCGACCGCAAACTGAAATACCATATCCGGGCAGGTGCTGTCGCACAAGCCGCAGTGAATACAGCGATCCGGGTGAAAAAGAGGAATCCACCCCTCTCGGCTGGCCGACAGGTCATGGGTTACGATGTTTCCAATACACGTAATTACCCCGCCGGTTGCCGCTTCTTCATAGCGCCTCGGCTTTTCGCTCTCATATACCGCCGCGTCTCCTTTGGGGGCGCGCTCATCGACCACGTCATATCCGGCCCGCACGCCCTTAATATTGCTCGCAAGCAGCGCAGGATAGCGCTGCCCCAGCGTATGAGAAATCAGCTCTTTCAGACTCTCTAAAGAAACCAGACCCGTCGCCTTCGCTATGGCCCCCAGCATAACCATATTCACGCGGCTCTTATACCGCATGGCCAAGGCGCCCGCGTCTACGATTTCCGCCTGGGCGGGCCAGTGCTTTTGTTTACAGGGCGCGTTAATAATGAGGCGCGTGTGCTCTGTCATGCCCTGCAGCACGGGGTAACTATCTAGCAGTGCTTCATGAAAAATGCCCAGTACATGGGGGTGATGCACGGGGCTGTTAATCCGCACCTCTTTGCCAGGCCGGCACCAGCGAATATAGGATTTAACTGGCGACCCTCGTTTTTCTGAGCCATAACTGGCAAAACTGGCCGCGCCAAGGCCCAGATACATGGCGCCCAGCTCGCCCAGCAATTTGCCGCAAAGATTGGCGCCAAGGCCGCCAATGCTTTCTAGCCGCATTTCATAATACCCAAGATCATTGACGATTGGTAAATCTACCCTTTGCATATGCTTAACCTCCTGTTTTAGCTTTAGTCTGCCACACAGGAGACAAAAAGTTGTGCCTTTTATAAAAAAGAATCCCGTGAGACCGGAATGATTGATCCGGATTCTCACGGGAATGCGTTATTGCACAATTTTATAATACACCTTGGCTGTAATGAGGTAAATGAGCAGATAGAGCACAGCAAACACGGCAAAACAGCCTAAATTACAATAGAAGAACATGCGATCGGAAACCGCCTGCAGCAGCACCAAAATCCGCGCAATTGCGGGAAACGCGCCGGCCAAATGGCATCCGGCCATGAGCAGGGGCAAAAAGAACACCATTAAAACCTGGGAATGAATGGAGTGCTTAATGTCTTTCCGGCTCAGTCCCACTTTCTGCATAATCTCAAACCGTTCGCGGTCGTCATACCCTTCCGATATCTGCTTATAGTAAATAATGAGAATGGTCGCCATGATAAACAACAGACCCAGGAACAGCCCCAAAAAGAACAGGCCGCCATACATTTCCCGCAGCCCTGTGCGGTTGCTCTCCTGAAATTCTACATAGGACGAAACATTCAAATTCGTATTGAGCAGGGCATCGCCGCCCATGGTCTCTTCCAGCGCGGTTAGCTGCTGCGCGCTGGCGTCTGGCAAATTGTAGTGAAAAATCGTGTCCGTTTGCGAAGCCAGCAATGGATAGCTAGCGATCCACTGATCAATGACTTCCTGATTCGCTATCACAAAGATCGCGCCCCAGGCCGAGGCCGTTGCCTCGCCGGAGGCTTCTTTTGTAGTCTGCAGCTGAGCCTGCACCTGATACGTTTTTCCGTCTATGACAATGCTGTCATACGGATATTCTCTACCATAACTGCAGAGCAGCACTTCATTTTCGGCCAGCGTCTCCTGCACGCCATTCAGCGCGTTGTGCTCCTCAAGCGGGATCATATCGACCGTCCACAAATCATCCAGCGTCCCCACCGAGTTCATAGTCTCTTCATCCATAATCACGGTATTGCCATCCAGAATGGTAGAAAAGCCCACATGGCGATATTTCTCCATTTGAACCTCGCCCAGCTGCTGTGCGCTGAGCACCGCGTCCATGTGCGCCTCCAGCGCGCTCTGATCTTCTTCCTGCCAGCTATGCAGGGTAATATTGATATCCGCCGGGTAGCGCTGCGCCACATTTTTCTCAATACCTGCGTACAGGCTAAACGTAGACGAAATCATGACCAGTACCATGGTTGACAAAATACAGATGCTGGCCAGCCCTGCCGCGTTTTGCCGCATACGGTAAATCATGCCGGAAACAGAAATGAAGTGGCTGGTCTTATAATAAAACCGCTTCCAGCGCCGCAGCAGCTTCAAAATAGCAATGCTGCCGGAAATGAAAACCAGGTACGTACCCATAATAACCAGAACCGCCGCGACAAAAAACAGCATAAGCGTCATGAGCGGATTTTCAATGGTAAGGGAGATATAGTACCCGCTTCCTAGGCAGAGCAGCCCCAAAATAGCCGTAATCCAGTTGGTTTTAGGCTCTTTTTCTCCCACCTCGCCGCCGCGCAGCAGCTCAATCGGTTTAGCCAAATGGATCTGGCGCAGGCTATTGAGAAAGAGCAGCAAAAAGATAACGCCAAACAGCTGCAAACTGCTGCCGATAGCCCGCGTGCTCACCATAAATCCAATGGGCTGATTCAGGTTAAAAATCTTCATGAGCACCAAAATCATTAGCTTGCTCAGTAAAATACCGGCCAAAACGCCGCCCACCAGACTGATCGCCGCAATCACAACGGTTTCATACAGCATAACCCGGGACAAATGCTTTTTTTCCATACCCAAAATATTATATAGTCCAAACTCTTTCTTGCGCCGCTTCATTAAGAAGCTATTGGTATAGAATAAAAACAGCACCGCAAAAATAGCCGTAACCCAAACGCCCATCAGCATTATGCTGCGCACATACCCGCCGCCAAAAATCTGATCGATTCCTTCATGATACGATAAAAAGCCAATCATGTAGTACATAGCCACCGTTCCCAAACAGGTTAAAATATAGGGCACGTATACCTTGGCGTTTTTACGGATATTTTGAAGCGCAATCTTGATATAGAGCCCCTTACGCATGGCGACCACCTGCCCCTACCATAACCGTCAGCGCTTCGGAAATGCGCTGGTATAGCTCCTCCGAGCTCATTTCGCCTCGGTACAGCTGATGGTATACCTCTCCGTCTTTAATAAACAGAACCCGCTGGGCGGTGCTGGCCGCTTTCACGCTGTGCGTTACCATAAGCACTGTCTGCCCCTGCCGGTTAATCTGCTGAAACAGCTCCAGCAGGCTGTCGGAAGAACGCGAATCCAGCGCTCCCGTGGGTTCGTCAGCCAATACTAAATCGGGTTGTGTAATCAGGGCCCGCGCCACAGCCGCTCTCTGCTTTTGCCCTCCGGATACCTCGTAAGGAAATTTCTTAAGAATATCCATAATGCCCAGCTGCGGCGCCAGCGCCTGCAGGCGCTGCTGCATCTCGTCATACCGCTTGCCCGCCAGCACTAACGGCAAAAAGATATTATCCTGAATAGAAAACGTATCCAGCAGGTTAAAATCCTGAAACACAAAGCCCAGATGATCCCGGCGAAACGAAGAAATTTCCCTCTCCCGGATGCCTACAATATCGCGGCCGTCCAGCAGCACCTGCCCGCCCGTTGGTTTATCCAGCGCTGCCAAAATGTTCAGCAGCGTCGTTTTGCCCGAGCCAGACTCGCCCATAATCGCCACATATTCTCCGCGCTCCACCGCAAAATTAACATCGGTCAGCGCCTGTACTTTACTGCCACCAAATCGGGTTGTATACACCTTTTTTAAATGCTTTACTTCTAAAATTGTCATAGGTTACTTCCTCCTCGTCCTTTCTTAGCCAGTATTATACCCTTCCTGACCGGTGGCAGCCATTGACCTGCCTTACATTATCCTTACAAAACCGTCACATTGCATAACGCGCGCGGCGCTTAATCGCTCACGTTCATCTGAGAAATCTCCATATGAATGCGCACCGTAGTGCCTTTTCCCACGGCCGACTCAATCCGCAGCGCGTGTCCGAGGTCTCGGAGCACGCGCCGGCTCAGGTATAGCCCCAGTCCGGTCGCCTTTTTATCGCTTCGTCCGTTGTAACCGGTAAATCCTTTTTCACCAATCCGCGGCAGGTCCTCCGGCGCGATGCCGATGCCGGTATCGCGAATACACAGCACCGGGCCCGGCTCGGTAAAAATGGTCACCTTGCCGCCCGGCGGCGTATATTTTACGGCGTTGGAGAGAATCTGCTCCAGCGCGAAGCAAAACCATTTCTCGTCGGTTAATACTTCTTGCTCTAAATCGCCCAGCTCTACCTGCATGCGGTTTTGAATAAACAGGCCCGCGTATTTGCGCAGGGATTGCTGCACCAGGGGCCGCAGCGTGTGGCGCCGCAGCACCCAGTCTTTACTTTCACTCTCTAAACGAATGTACGAAAGGACCATTTCTACATACCCTTCAATGCGGAAGAGCTCGATGCGGCGTTCCTGATTTTCGGGCGTATCTTCGCGCAGCAGCAGCCGCAGCGCGGCAATGGGCGTTTTAATTTGGTGTACCCAGAGCATGTAATATTCTCTCATGGCCGATATTTTATCGTCGCGCCGCTCGATTTCCCGCAGGCGGTCTTCCCAAAGATTGATCAGCGCGAGCTGATATTCTTCTTCTAACAGATATTTGGGTTCTGGAAGCTGCATCAGGCCCAGCGCTACGTTTTCCGCGAGCTCTTTCAGCGCGCGCTGCCGCGCGGCAAACCGCGCTAGGCCAATGAAAAACGCGCACAAACCTATGACCCCGCATAAGAGCCATGCGTATACAATGCCCTCCATCGGCACGCTGTATAAATATGCAATTAGGCTGAAGATTCCGCCAAACAATATAAAAAGCAGCACCCCGCCGCGATGCTGCCTCACATATTCTTTCCATTTCATTCGATCAAATACCCCATTCCCTTTTTGGTTTTAATTAAGCCGGGAAGCCCCACCGTAGCCAGTTTGCGGCGCAGCCGCGCCATGTTCACGGTAAGCGTATTTTCATCGACGAATACGTCGGTCTCCCAAAGCTTTTTCATGAGCGTGTCACGGCTTACCGTATGGCCGCTCTGCTGCATCAGCGTTTGCATAATGCGCAGTTCGTTTTTCGTAAGCTCCAGCTTTTGCTGCCGGTATGAAAGCGTGGCTCTGCCCAGATCTAAGGTAATTTCTCCCACGCAGAGCGTGCTACCGGTATCGCCCGCAAAATCATACGTACGCCGCAGCAGCGCCTGTACTTTATAGGTAAGCACATCCAGATCAAACGGCTTTTGAATAAAATCGTCGCCGCCCATTTGAATGGCCATAAGAATATCCATTTTCTCGCTGGCCGACGAAATAAAAATAATGGGCGTTTTAGATTGCTTGCGAATCTCGCCGCACCAGTGATACCCGTTATAAAAAGGCAGCATAATATCCAGGAGTACCAGATGCGGCTGGGCCTTTTGAAACGCTTCGATTACGTTTTGAAAGTCCTGCACGCTGCTCACTGCATAGCCCCACTGCGCGAGGTGTTTGGCCACCTCGCGCCGTATGACCGCATCGTCCTCTACCAGCAAAATGCGATACGTCATGACTCTAACGCTGTGGCTACTTCCCACATAAACTCGGCCGCCCGGCCTTCTTTCATGCCTCCGGGGTATTCCTGAGTGAGCGCCGCTTCCAGTGCCAGCATAAAGTGGCTGCAGGCCTCTAAAAAGGCCGCCGCGAGTTCTGCTTTTCCGCAGCGAACCGCCATGGCCTGCACGATTTGCCACAGGTTGCCATGTTCCTCGCCAAAGGTTGTCATCATTTCCATGGTGCCGCCAATTTCGTCACGCGCTAAAACGCTGTTTAAAATCTCGGCGCCTGTTAGCTCCACCGGCAGCGCCAGCGCTCGCACCACACCGTCCAGCACCGCTTCTTTATCGGAAAGGCTCAGCTTGGAAGGCTGCAGCAAAACCTGTACCAGCCCCAGAATAAACAGCGAAAATAAGTCCTGCACCGGCAGGCCGTCTTCTTCGGCCCGGCTCTCTTCGGCCGCCGCTTCGTACACCTTTCGCATATGCGCGTATGCTTTTTGGTAATCCGCTTCCTCTTCCGTGCTTGCCTGCCCCTGCTCTGCCAGCCATGCGTTCAGCTGGTCTACCCAGTGCTTCATAATAACCATAGGCGCTTCGCTGTTAGGATCGCCCAGCACCGAAAAACGCATAACAATATCGCCATAGCGCTGCACCAGCGTATCGAGCAGCGGCTCTGCATCGCCGCGCCCCGCCAGTCCGCCAAGCAGCGCCGTCCAGAATACGCCGCCGGGAAACGCAAACAGGCTTTCTAAATGCGCCCGAATCGGAGTATTAAACCGAGAAGCCAGCACTAAATCAATTTCATGATACGACGTCTGAAGGCGCTGCGTATAGAGCTCCAGCAGCTCGTTTTGCTCCTGCGTAGTTTGGCCTCCCTGCTCGCGCATCACTTCGTAAAAGGCGTATAACGTAATCTCTTTCGCGCTACGCGCGAATGCCTCTTCGGAAACTACCTCTTCCAGCGTAGCGCTGCGATCATATAGCGCGGCTTCGGCTATGCGCGCGATATGCTGATACAACTGCTCACTGAGCAGCGCGATTTCTTTTTGATACTGGCGGCTTAGCGCCTGCACGCGCTCTTCCATAGACTCTGGCTGGCGGCTGGCCGCCTGCTCCAGACCGACCGGCAGATTTAAAGTGTATACCCAATTCCACATAGGGATCCTCCGCTTCAAAAAAATATGTGCTATTCTCTAGCATTGGCTACAGAATAGCACATTTTACGGCTGGCCGCAAGAGCTTCTTATCGGCCCATGTTGCCATGTTCGTTATTTTGTAATTCGCCGGTAATGGAATAATCTACCCACTCGGCAATATTGACGGCATGATCGCCGATACGCTCAAAATATTTGGCGGCCATGAGCATATCCAGTGCCGCTTTCGCGTCAATCGTGTTTTCGCGAATCATAACAATGAGCTCGTCGCGTACTTGCTCAAACAGCGCGTCAACCGTGTCGTCGGCTTTAATAACGGTTTGCACCATTTCATGATCGTCTTTAACAAAGGCTGTCACGCTATCGACAACCATAAGAACCGCTGCCTGCGCCATTTCCTGAATATGCAGCTGCCCCTTTAAATTGGCGCGAATCAGATAGGGCGACAGCTCGGCAATATCCGCCGCCTGATCGCCAATGCGCTCCATGTCCGAAACCATTTTCAGCGCCGCCGAAATTCTCCGAAGATCGGAAGCAATCGGCTGCTGCCGCAACAATAGCCGCAGGCAGAGCGTCTCCACCTCGTTTTGCGCCCGGTCAATCTTCGCGTCCAGCCCGAAGATCCGTTCGTATAACCCATCCTCTTCTACTTGAAGTGCCTTGGCTGCCAGTGTAATAATTTCCTCACACATGTCACCCATTTCTTTTACCATATCATGCAGCTCTTTCAGCTGCAGGTCGTATGCCTTTCGCATTAGCCAAACCTCCCTGTAATATAATCTTCTGTCCGCTTGTCTTTAGGCATAGAAAAGATCTGCTCGGTTTCTCCGAATTCTATCATATCGCCCAGTAAAAAGAAAGCGGTTTTATCGGAAATACGGGCCGCCTGCTGCATATTATGCGTTACCATAATAATAGTATAATTCTTTTTAAGTTCTACCGCCAAATCCTCGATTTTAGAGGTAGAAATCGGATCCAGCGCGCTAGTCGGCTCATCCATAAGGAGAATGTCCGGCTTAACGGCCAGCGCTCTGGCAATGCAAAGACGCTGCTGCTGACCGCCGGAAAGCCCCAGCGCGCTCTTTTTCAGCCGGTCTTTTACCTCGTCCCAAATCGCGGCGCCGCGCAGCGACTCTTCCACCAAGTCATTCAGCTGCGATTTTGAATGCGTTCCGTGAAGTCTGGGGCCGTAGGCCACATTATCATAAATGCTCATAGGAAACGGATTCGGCTTCTGAAATACCATGCCAATCCGCTTTCTCAGCATTGTCACGTCCATTTTTTTATCGTAAATATCCTGGCCCCGATATAATACCTTTCCTTCAATGCGGCACCCCGCCACCAGATCATTCATGCGGTTCAGCGTTTTTAAGAAGGTCGATTTACCACAGCCCGACGGCCCGATAAACGCCGTAATCTCGTGCTCAGGAATATTCATGTCAATCCCCTTCAGCGCCTCAAACTCACCGTAAAACAGCCTCAGCTGCTGAGTTGTGATGATATCCATTGATAGTCTCCTTTAATTCTTATTTTTCAACTTACGCGCCGCCAATTTCGCCAGCGCATTGATCCCCAATACCAAAATTAACAAAATCGCCGCGATCGCAAAACCGACGTCAAATTCTCCGCGCTCCGACACATACATGTATAGCGCCACGCTCAGCGTACCGCCGCTGCTGCCGAACGCCCGAATCACATTGCTGGCAATCACCGTGCCCACGCCTGCCGTAAACAGCAGCGCCGCACTCTCGCCTACAATACGGCCAATCGCCAAAATACAGCCGGTCACAATACCGCCCACCGAAGACGGCAAAATAATGGTTCGAATCATGTACCACTTCGTGGCGCCCAGCGCAAGCGCGCCCTCGCGATAGCTTTGCGGCACGGTTTTCAGGCTCTCCTGCGTGGTTCGAATAATCGTTGGCAAAATCATAATGACCAGCGTACAGCCGCCGGAGAGCAGGCTGGTTTTAAACCCAAGCATCTGCGCGAAAAACAGCATACCGACCAGACCATAAATAATAGAAGGAATACCGGCCAGCGTTTCTGTTGCAAATTCAACCATGGACACGAAGCGGCGATTGCTGGCATACTCCGTCAGATAAACGGCCGCGCCAACGCCGAGCGGCAGCGCAATTAAAAGGGTAAAAATAATAATATACAGTGTATTTAAAATGTTGGGAAGAATGCCAATGGTATCGTTACGGATACTCGGCTCTTTCGAGAGCAAATCCCAGGTAATATGAGGAATGCCCCGAATTAAAATATACCCTAAAAGTGCCGCCAGCAGTGCCACGGTTAGAAACGCGCAAAAGTACACCAGCCCCTTCAAGACGTAATCGTAAATGCGCCGTTTGAGACTTCTTTTCTCATTTTCCATCTTCGGCGCCTCCTTTTTTCAAGAAATGATTCAAAAGACCATTGATAACCATAATAAAGCAGAAGAGCACCAGCGCGATGCTGAACAGAGCCTGCCGCTGCAGACCGCCCGCGTAGCTCATTTCTTTGGCCACCGCTGTGGTCAGGAAGGTAACGCTCTTGAATAGGCCCGGCATATTGGCTACATTACCGGCCACCATCATAACGGCCATGGCCTCGCCAATCGCACGGCCAATGCCCAAAACCACGCCGGCTACAATACCGCTTTTGGCGGCAGGAATACTGACTTTAAATATGGTTTCAATTTTGGTGGCGCCCAGCGCCAGGCTGGCCTCTTCATATTCCGGGGGCACTGCCTGCAGCGCCGTTTCGCTCACGGAAATAATAGAAGGTAAAATCATAATCGCCAAAACCAGAATGGCCGCAAACAAACAAGTTCCATTACTTAAATTGAACCAGTCCATAATGGCCGGAACCAGCACCATCATACCAATTAAACCATATACAACACTGGGAATACCCGACAGAAGATCAACCGCTGGCCGCACCATGGCAGCCACGCGCGGCTTAGCCACTTTTGACAGAAAAACCGCTGTCATTAGACCAATCGGAACGCCAATAATAATGGCCCCTACGGTTCCCCATACGCTCGTTAAAATAAAGGGTAAAATACCAAATTTAGGCTCCGCTGCCGTAGAAGCCCACTCGGTTCCAAATAAGAAATCGATTAGACCAATTTCCCGAATGGCCGGCAGCCCGGAAATAATCATGTAAATGGTAATGAGCCCCACCGCAGCCACCGCGGTAAATCCGCAAACCAGGAAAACCGTATTCATGATTTTCTCTGTGGCTTTTTTCAGTTTCATAGTTTCAATTCCTTTCCCTCTCAGGTAGCACGCGCCTCTAACCGAGGCAGCTATGTATGATACGTTTATACAATCGAAAACAGGATGACCTTTCGATCATCCTGTTTAGCTGCCCGGTGATTAGGCAAGCGGTACAGCGCCCGCGTCGATGATCAGCTGCTCAGCGTCATCGCTCAGCGCAAAATCGATGAATGCCTGTGCTGCATCACTCAGCTCTGCGCCCTCTTTGGTAACGAATACGAAGGGACGCTGAATCTGATAGCTACCGTCCTGTACGGTTGCCTCGCTAGGAGCAACGCCTTCTACCGTTACGGTTTTAACCTGATCGTCAACGGCTGACAGAGAAGCATAGCCAATCGCATTCGGGTTAGAAGCTACCGCAGCAATGACAGCGCCGGTGGAGGTCAGCTCCTGGCTGTATACGCAGGCATCTTCTACGTCAACGATGCTTTCGAAACCATCGCGGGTACCGGAACCAGCTTCACGACCAACCAGAACTACCGGCATGTCAGGGCCGCCCACTTCGCTCCAGTTCGTGATCTCGCCTGTAGCCAGACCCTTAATCTGCTCTAAGGTCAGATCTTCTACTGTGTTCTCGTTATTGACAATAATGGCGATACCGTCCAGAGCGAACGTGGTTTCTTCCAAACCAGTCTCGTCATCGTGCAGCGCACGGCTGGAAAGACCGATATCTAAGGTGCCTTCGCTAGCGCCCGTAATACCTGCGCCCGAACCGGTGGGATCATAAGTAACGTCTACATCGGGGTACATCTCTCTGAACGCCTCAATGAACGCGCCCACTACCGATTCTACAGAAGTGGAACCACCTGTGGTTACCGAACCGGAGAGCTCCAGTACCTCTGAGCTTTCATCGGCTGTGCTGGCTTCAGAAGTGGAAGCCTGCGAGCTATTGCTACTTGCCGTACTACTATTCGTGTCTTCCGAAGAACACGCTACCAGGCCCATCACCATTAAGCCTGCCATAAGAACTGCAACAATCTTTTTCATGATCTTACAAACTCCTTTTATTTTTTTGATTGTTTGACTTACGAGTATTAGTATAGGAAAGCAATGTAAAAACAAAAAGCGTATGGTCGTGAAAAATATGTAAAAAAACGCCTGCGTTTGTTAAAAGTAAGCAAAACGCAGGCGCCGTAAAAGCATTCATTTTTTATAGAGGACGAACGGTAAAGCTATGGTGAAATACTTCCCATGGCTCTATTTTTAAAATGCCGTCTTTTTGCGGCAATTCTCCTTCAAAATCTTCATAATCGGCCAGACCAAACCAGGGCTCAATGCAGACAAAGGGAGCGCCGGGGCGATTGACAGACCAGATGCCAACATAAGGAAAGCCTTCCAGGTTCATTTCAACACCCCGCCCACTCTTACTACTCACAAGGCGCAGTGTACGCGAACGGAAGTTATGAAATACTAACGCGTCATTTTCAAAAATGCCGTCATGCAGCTGTAGAGGTTTTCCTTCCTTTATATAGGCCGGTTCCACCTGCCGGCTAAACTGTCCGCTAGGCGCCAGCAGCACGCGATCCAGCGTTTCGCGTTCACTAAAGCAAAGCAGCTGATCATTCAGAGCGCCGTCCAGCAAAAATCCCGGGTGACCGCCAATGGAAAAATACAGCGGTTCTTCTTCGCTGTCGTTGACAACCTGATACTCCGTAGCAACCAGATCGTCGAAAAGATCGTATTGAATACGAAGCGTAAACGCAAAGGGATACACCGCCAGCGTTTCTTCATTTGACCGATAGACTAACGAAACATGCGTATCGGACTGCTTTTCAACCTGAAACACCGCGTCTCTGACAAAACCATGCTGCCCCATGGAATATGTTTTTCCCCGGTAGCGGTATGCATTATTTTTGCAGCGCCCTACAATGGGAAACAGCGTAGGCGCCTGCCTCCCCCAAAAAGCCGGATCTCCTGTCCAAAGGCATTGCCGGCTTCTCTTTTTGTCGAGCAAGCTCGTCATTTCGGCCCCCGTCTCTTTAATGGTGACCCTAAGATCAGAGTTTTCTAAGGTAATCATGTGATGCTTCACTCCATTCTACCACTTGATGTTTTTGCCGGCTGGCCGGTATATCGATTATGCGCTGGTTGGAAGACCCCCGAAAGCGCAGATCCAGCGACCGCTTTGCCAGTATAAAGGGCCCGTCAACCAAAATATCGGTAACCGCTAGCAGCTCCTCCCAGCCCGGCTCATTGAGGTGCTGCATAAGATACTCATAAGTATACCCTGTATAGGTCATAATGCCAAGCCCCAAATTGCGAATCCTTCGCCCCAGCTCGGCCAGCGCCGGCGCCTGGGCAAAGGGCTCGCCGCCGGAGAATGTGACGCCTTGCAGAAGCGGGTTTTGGCGAATAGCATTTAGAATATTTTCCGGCTGACTGATATAGCCCCCCGCCGGGTCGTGTGTTTCGGGGTTATGGCAGCCCTCGCAGTGGTGCGGACACCCCTGCGTAAAAATGACGAGCCGGATGCCCGGCCCGTCGACAATGGACTCACGGATCACGCCCGCTAGTCGCAGTGGTTTCATGTTTATATAGCCTCTCTTTCCGATTCAATCCCGTGTTTTACGCGGTCTGCCTCTTCAGCGCGCTTCGCGTTGTTGAAGTTTTCCACACTGCCCACCAGATACCCGGTGATACGGCGAATGCGCTCAAAGGCCTCGTTGCCGTCGTCTTCGCGGCGGCCGCAGCAGGGGCACTCGTCGCCGATAATTCCGGTGTAGCCGCATTTGGGATCGCGGTCGACCGGATGATTAACCGAGCCGTACCCAATGCCTTCTTCCTTCATGCAGCGAATGATCTGCTCAAAGGCGTCCAGATTTTGCAGCGGATCGCCGTCTAGCTCCACATAGGTAATATGCCCCGCGTTCGTCAGCGCATGGTAGGGCGCCTCTAATTTAATTTTGTCCCAAGCGGAAATGGGGAAATAGACGGGAATATGGAACGAATTCGTATAATACTCACGATCGGTTACTCCCTCGATCACGCCAAATTTTTTCGCGTCGATACGGACGAAGCGTCCGGAAAGCCCTTCCGCGGGCGTGGCCAGCAGCGTAAAGTTCAGGTGGTACTGCTGCGAGGCCTCGTCCATGCGTTTACGCATATAGCCGATAATCTCCAGCCCTAGGTTTTGCGCCTCTTTGCTCTCTCCATGGTGCTTGCCAATCAGCGCTTTCAGGCATTCCGCCAGGCCAATAAAGCCGACCGAAAGCGTGCCGTGTTTGAGTATTTCCCTCACTTCTTCTTCGAGTGGCAGGGTGTCCGCCTCGATCTACACCCCTTGCTCCATTAAAAACGGATAGTTGCGCACCTTTTTAGAAGCCTGAATTTCAAACCGCTCTAACAGCTGGGCAATCACCAGATCAATCTTCCGGTCCAGCTGATCGAAAAACAGATCAATATTGTGGTTGCTTAAAAGCGCCAGCCTGGGCAGATTGATCGAGGTAAAGCTCAAATTGCCCCGGCCGTTCACAACTTCGCGCGCCGGGTCGTAAACATTGCCAATGACCCGGGTGCGGCACCCCATGTAAGCAATTTCCGTTTCCGGATGCCCCGGTTTGTAATACTGCAAATTGTACGGCGCGTCAATAAAGGAAAAATTAGGGAACAGCCGTTTGGCGCTTACGCGGCAGGCCAGCTTAAACAGATCGTAATTCGGATCGCCGGGGTTGTAATTTACCCCTTCTTTAACCTTAAAAATCTGAATAGGGAAAATGGGCGTTTCGCCATTACCCAGCCCCGCTTCCGTAGCTAACAGCACGCTTTTCATAACCAGGCGCCCCTCCGGCGACGTATCCGTGCCGTAATTAATAGAGCTAAACGGAATCTGCGCGCCCGCGCGGCTATGCATGGTATTTAAATTATGAATCAGCGCCTCCATAGCCTGAAACGTGCAGCGCTCAATTTCTTTTTCCGCGCGCCGCAGCGCGAACTGCTGCAGCTTTTCTGCCATATCGGCGCCATAGCGGCTTTCGAGCTCTTTTCGCTCTGCCGTTATATACGGCTCGCTGCCGCCGAGTTTCGGCCCTTGGCCGCAGCGCTCTTCTACCTGCTGCACCAGCTCCTGCGCCAGCTGATCGCCTTCTTCCACACCTAGCTCCAGCTCCAGGGCGCGGCCCAGATTTTGCTGGTAGAGCCGGCGGTAGGTTTTGGCTACGCCAGGCGCGAGGCCGTACTCGAAATTGGGAATGCTTTGGCCGCCGTGCTGATCGTTTTGATTGCTCTGAATGGCGATACAGGCCAGCGCCGCATAGCTGGCAATGTCTTTCGGTTCGCGCAAATGACCGTGTCCCGTGTTAAAACCGTCTTTAAATAATTTGACTATGTCAATTTGACAGCATGTGGTCGTTAGCGTATAAAAATCCATATCGTGGATATGGATATCGCCATCCCGATGGGCCTGCGAGAATTCCGGTTTTATAATATACATTTCGTAAAACTGTTTGGCCGCTTCGGAACCGTATTTAAGCATGGTGCCCATAGCCGTGTCGCCGTTAATATTGGCGTTTTCTCGTTTTAGGTCGTTGTCTTTGGCGTCTTTGAATGTCAGATCTTCCATGGTTTTCATGAGCTGACTGTTCATTTCGCGCACCCGGCTGCGGTGCGCCCGGTACAGAATATAATCTTTAGCCGTGCGCGCATGCCCGGTTTTAATAAGGGTGCGCTCCACTACGTCCTGTACGTGTTCTACTGTAGGAACCTGAATTTGCTCATCCTCTTCTATGTAGGCAACTACCTGTTTGGCAATGTCCTCGGCCTCTTCATAATCATTTCCCCCGTTGGCCTGGGCTGCCTTGAAGATTGCGTCCGCAATTTTCTCGATTTTGAATTCAACAATGCGGCCGTCGCGTTTTTGGATTGTAGTAATCATCGCTTTCCTCCCATAGATGACAAATTCCGGTATATAGCCAAATAAAGATTTAACCACATGATATTGATTATTACTTTGTTTCTTTCCACTATATGTTGTGCTCTTTATGGCTACGGTATTCATTATAAGCCAGCCTGGGGGAACCTGTCAAGGCGAACAAATTAACCAATTTTTCCCACTTTTAAAACAGATGGCGCCAGCATCTGCCCCTTTACATCCCCCGCCGGGTATGGTATGATGCCTACAAAACCAATGAGTGCAGGGGCTAGGAGCCATTAGCCCTCCACCGCACTCACTTACTCAAGGAGGACTTGACGCATGAAAAAAAGTATTCGTTTTACACTGCTCGTTATTTTTATTCTTTTAATCGTTTGCGTTGTCTGCGTGATCTGGCACCCCTGGACCCGCACCGCAGCGCCTAATGCCGAATCCTCGGCGCCCGTTTCCTCTACGGGAAGCGTTCAGGATTCTTCACGGCCTGCCGAAAGCGCAGAGCTCACGTCTTCCGCCGCTGAAAGCAGCGCTCTGACTGCGCAGCCGGAAAGCTCACAGCCTGCCGAAAACGTTTCTGAAACCAGCATAGCCGAAGGCCTAGTACCGGAAGACCAGCCCGATGAGCCCGATCTCAATTTTGAAACCTCTGGCCAAAGCTATGACGACATTATGGTCAATGTGCTAACCTGCTTGTTGTCGAAAGACATGAACGCTCTGTCTTCGTATGTGGGCAGTCAGGGGCTGCGCCTCTCGCCCACCGGTATCTGCAGCGAGTCCGACGTTGTGCTTTCGGCCGACGAGGTCAGCAGCTTCTTCAGCCTGGGCTCCATGTCCTATGGTACGTACCCCGGCAGCGGCGAAGATATGTACTACGCGCCCGACGAATATTACAGCGAATATCTGTACCCGTCCGAATTTGACTTTTCCGTATCGAGCGTAGCCTATAATGACGCCGAAGATTTAGCCGCCGTAAACGGCCTGGTTTCCAATGCCAAAACGGTAAGCTATTACTATGCGCCCAATATAATGGAATGGCAGCGTCTCATTTTCGTGTATGGCGCCGAAGGCTCCGGCGACGCGCTTTGCGCCATTATCTACCAAGATCTGACTACCAATTAAACTGCAAACGAGAGTATCGTTTTTCCCTTTGACGAAAAGGAAAACGATACTCTCGTTTTTTACTCTTTTTTATTCTTCTGGTTTTTTCTCTGTTTGCATTTCAGGAAGACCGGCAACGCTGGTTAATAACGACAAAATGCCTGCCATAATGGAAGAACTGACCACCAGAAGCCAGTTCACCTGATCCAGCACTGCCGCTGTACCGATGGTCGCCAGCGCTGTTTGCGCCACCGTACGGATCGCCCGCAGTCCGGCCGCTTTGCCCCATGCTTTCACAGAAGCTTTCACAGTGCAGCGCCTCCTTTCTTTATAGAATACGGATCCGCTGCTTTATTCTATGAAGCTTTTTTCAAGACGTGCGCTTACTGCAGGCTTTTCTTATATCCTTCGCCCCAATTTTGCATTGCGTCTAAAATGGGTTTCAGACTTTTTCCCAGATCGGTCAGCGTATACTCTACCCGCGGAGGAACCTCGGCGTAAACGGTACGAATGAGCAGCCCGCTGCTTTCCATATCTCTCAGCTGCGCGGTTAACACCTTCTGCGTTACGCCTCCCACCGATCGTTTGAGCTCTCCAAATCGTTTGGTTCCTGTCATAAGGTCTCGCAAAATTAAAACTTTCCATTTATCTCCAATTAACGTTAACGTGGTTTCTACCGGACAGGCCGGCAGCTCCTTATGTGCGCTCGATGCTGCCACAGTATTTCCTCCTTTCTCTCTGGTTTCGCAGAAGGCACCGATCTGCTCTTTGCGGAAATCGTTGCGGAAAAATGCAGGGAAAATCCTGCCCTCCATCTGGAGGCCGTTATTCCATACCGAAACCGCTATCTGAAATTGATGAAAAAGGAAGAAACAAGGGCGCTGCTGGAAAGCTGCTCCCATATTGAAATTATCAGCGAAAAGCTAACCTATAGCGTTTATCAAAAACGCAACCGATATATTGTAGAGCATTCAGATCGCGTCATCGCCGTTTACGATGGCCGTGATAAAGGCGGCACGGTAGCGACAATCCGTATGGTACATGCGCAGCGGAAAGAGCTTCGGGAGGTTCCGGTTGGAACGGTGCGCCGCTAAAGATGATATATAAGCGCAAAATGGATTTCCCCAATTTTGCGCTTTTTGTTTTCCCTTCAAGTGCATTTTCGCCTCGTGTTCCGACCATTTACACAATATGACTTGCAATTTGCTTCGACTGTTGCTATAATATACTTTGTAAACTCCGAAATAAAAGCAATAGTATAATTGCGAAACTTCGTTGGAAACATAGTATTATGGAGGTGTATTATGGCGATTGTAAATGATGAACAGGTCATGAAAGTATTGCGGCAGTATAACCCTTGGTGGCGCACACCTTCTGCCATCAAGGATGAAAGCAAGCCGCAAAAGAGACTGGCCTATTACGAGGCTTTGAAAACGCTCACCCACAAGAGCATCCGAAGGTTTGCCGTTTTATCCGGCATGAGGCGCGTGGGCAA
>CALWPV010000107.1 GCA_944383515.1 uncultured Clostridia bacterium | reverse complement strand
CGTATTTACTCTCAGATTTGACTGGTCGTTTTACCATTCTCTTCTGCTTCGTCAAAGTTTCCTTTGACTCTTGCTTCCAAGGTGTTACACTGTTCGATTTTCAACGTTCAGCAGTTCATACTTCGTACGAACTGTTGCACTCTCGCGGAGTGCTTTGCTATCTTACCACACCGCTTTTACTTTGTCAAGAACTTTTTTTACTTTTTTTCTTGCTTTTTCGAGCGGCGCTTCCAGAACGCGCAACAGATGGTATTCTATCACCTTTCCGCTGCTTTGTCAATTCCTTTTTTGAAGAAATTTTTGAATTTCTATTTTATTCTTCTTGCCACTCGTTTCTTTTTTGAAAATGTTCAATGATATACTGATAGAAATCATTCGCCGCAGCGCTGGTTCTCCCGGCCGGATGCAGCCGTTTCACCATAATATCGCGTTTGCAAAACGGATGATCCAGCGGCACCATAACTACATCCTGACTCGCTAACGTCCCCCAGGAATGTACCGGCCAAAAACCAATTCCCAGTCCTGCGCCAATCATGTCACGAAATACCGAGGGATTCTCCGTTTCAAATATAATCTTAGGCAAAAATCCAGCGCTCATACAAATTCGATCACAGATTGTTCGCAATGGTTTTTCATGGCTTAAGCTTATAAAATTTTCATGCGTAATCTCTTCTAAATGTAGACTCTTTTTTTTAGCAAACTCCGAATGTGCCGGAACGGCCAAACAAATTTTTTCCGACAAAACAACGCCGTCCACCGTTTTCTCAACCTGACTCTCCGTGACCCCTGTCGTTACGCATAAATCGCACTCCGGATCCTCCGCATTTTGGATTAGTTGAAAATTCACTTCCGGATGCTTCTTTTTATACGCAATCATCATCTCGACCACAAGAGTCGACGCTGCTAAAACATTGACGCGCACATTGCTTTCTCTTCCCTGACTAATCTCATGAAACTCTTGTTCTAAATGATCCAGAATAGAAAAAACCTCTTCCGCCCTTTTTTGCAATAATATACCGTACTCTGTTAAACAAATGCCTCGTCCTTTTTTTTCAAAAAGCGGCACGCCTAATTCTCGTTCTAGTCGCTGAATCGCTTGTGTTAACGCGGGCTGCGCAATATGCAGCTCCTTCGCTGCCCGTGTAATATGCTCATGCTGCGCGGCAACAAAAAAATAACGTAACTGGGCCAGTTCCATATGACACGCCTCCATTGATAATGTTCAAGTTATCAATTTTCGATACATACTTATTGATTATTGTAAACATAAATATTATATATTGGACATTATGAATTGTCAAGGTTATACTAAGCACAAAAGCAAGAACACACCACGGCCATCGGCCATATCGCTTGCTGCACATTCTATTGTACATACTATTGGAGGTAAAAGTTCATGAGTCAACTACTGGAAACCCTGATGATGATTAGTTTTGGTCTTTCTTGGCCTATTTCCGTCTACAAATCGTACAAGGCCCGCTCGGCGCAGGGCAAAAGTCTTGTCTTTTTACTCGCCATTTGGCTTGGATACATTTGCGGAATCAGCGGTAAAATTCTCGGCGGAAATATCAACTATGTTTTGGTCATCTATTTAATCAATCTGGTTGTTGTCAGCCTCGATCTCATTCTCTATTTTAGAAATCGGGCTCTGGATATACAGCGCGCCAAGGCTGCTGCGAAAGCCGCCAACATTTCCGGTGTCATTGGCTAATCCCTTCTGTTGTTACTATACTTTCTGCCAAGCAGGAGAATTGTCTTTTTTAGCGTTTTCGCTTATAGCTTTAGGAGAACAAAATTACAATAAACTGTGAGGCCAATACCACAGCCACCAAGGCAACGGGATAAGTAGCCGCATAAGCAGAGGCCACGTCGTCGCTTTTCGTAACACGAATCAGCGTTCCCAGAGCCGGCGTGCTGGTCATTCCACCGGTAATCGAGCCCAAAGCATTAAACAGGCAAAGCTTCAAAACTTTTCGAGCAATGAAATAACCAACGATCATGGGAAGTAGCGCAATCACAGCGCCCTCCAAGAACAATACGGCACCATACTGCGACAGAATTTCCACAAACCCGGCGCCCGCGCTGGTTCCCGCTCCCAGTAAGAACAGAATAAGACCCAGCTCGCGTAAATTTTCAAGCAGCTTCTTGTTCGGCGAGATATTGACCGGACCAATATGAGCAAAGTGGCCAAAAATCAGACCGGCAATGAGCGGTCCACCCGAGGTACCCAATGAGAAGGAAGCGCCTCCGGGAAGCGGAATGGTAATCTTAGCCAGTAAAAGACCCACCACCACAGCAGCCGCAAAAGCAAAGAAGCCGTCCGGTTCAATCTCAAATAATTTACCCGTATAGGTCTTCACATTAACTGAAGTCGCCGCTTCCATTTTAGCGCGCTCTACGTCCATATCCGCTTTCAAAATACGCGGTAACAGCTGAACAAAAAGCACCACGCTAATTACGCCAAACGGATACGCAATACCATAACCAATCGACGCCATACCACCCGCCTCGCCTGCCGCCTCTACAGCCGCAGCCAGACCAGGCGTACTCGTTAGCGATCCCGTCATAAGACCGGTTGCCAGCGCCGCCGGCACGTCGCCAATCTCAATAACCGCCACCGTAGTCAAAGCTCCCACCAAAATAATTACAAAGCCTAGGAGCACATAAGAAGTCGCATTTGCTTTGAAATTGCGGAAAAACTTAGGTCCGGCAATAAAGCCAACCGAAGTTACAAAACATACCAAACCAAAATCTTGAATAATAGACGGAATCTCCACTCCAAAATGGCCAAAAACAAGCGCCATAATAAGAACGCCGGCCGATCCAAGATCCAGGCCCTTAATCCGAATCCGTCCAAGCAAATAACCGGTCACTAAAATCAAAAAAATAGCAAGTAAAGAAGTCATTGAAATATTCTCCCTATTCAGATTTCACGAAGAAAAGCCACCTCACAGCCTTTTGGCCATGAGGCGGCCTCATTGGTGAGTATTAGATATCTTTTTGATGCGTGTAGTTAGGCAGCAGCTTGGGTGAAACAATACTGCTCTCCACACCGGCCTGCTTCATCTCTTCAGCAAACTGCTCCACATGCGACAGCGTCAGTTTACCAACCTTCACACTCTTCGCCTTTTCAGAAGCATGCTGACCCGCATTGCGTCCAAAAACAATAACATCCAGCAGTGAATTACCCATAAGACGGTTTCTGCCATGAATGCCTCCCACAGCTTCACCCGCTACATACAGGTTCTCCACACCCGTCTGACCATCGGCAGCAATCTGCAAACCACCATTTTGGTAATGCAGCGTCGGATACACCAAAATCGGCTCTTTGCGAATATCAATACCGTATTTGCTAAACATTCTCAGCATAGCCGGAATGCCTTTCTCAATGGCGCCCTCACCATGAATCTCTTCAATCAGAGGCGTATCCAGCCATACGGCCAAACCCTCGCCGGTCTCGATACCGCCGTCGCGATCCTGGCACTCGCGAATAATCGCTGCCGCTTCTACATCACGCGTCTCCAGCGGATGTACAAACGCAATACCGTCCTTATTCAATACCTGAGCGCCCAGAGAACGCACCTTCTCGGTAACCAGCGCGCCCAAAATCTGAGACGGGAACGCCGCGCCCGTCGGGTGATACTGCAGCGTATCCGCATACAGCAGCTTAGCCCCCGCACGATATCCTAAAATCAGGCCATCTGCCGTAGCGCCATAATGGTTCGAGGTCGGGAAGCCCTGATAATGCAGTCTGCCGGCGCCGCCAGTAGCAATAATCACTGTCTTAGCCCGAGCAACCATAACATCATGCGTTTCCATATTCAGCAGCACAGCGCCGGCTACTTTACCCTCTTCGTCTTTAATCAGCTCAATTGCAGCGGTAAAATCAATAACCGGAATGCCGCGGTTCAGCACCTCATCGCGCAGCGTACGCATAATTTCCGCACCTGAATAGTCTTTGGCGGCATGCATTCTCTTACGAGAGGTTCCACCACCGTGGGTGGTAATCATGGTGCCGTCGGGCGCCTTATCAAACATAACACCCAGCTCGTTTAACCATTTAACCGCTCCCGGTCCCTCGGTGACGAGCTTTTTCAAAAGCTCGGGAACATTGGCATAATGGCCGCCGCCCAAAGCGTCCAAATAATGGATGGCCGGCGAGTCGTTTTCTTTATCGGCCGCCTGAATGCCGCCCTCTGCCATCATGGTATTGGCATCACCGATTCTGAGCTTAGTTACGATCATAACGTTCGCACCGTTCTCATGAGCCTCGATAGCGGCCGAAGAGCCGGCTCCGCCACCGCCGATAACCAATACGTCAACGTCATAATCTACTTTATTAAGATCTACATTTAAACCAGGGATCCGGCTATTTGCCTGCAGCAGAGCTGCCAGCTCGGTCGGTACTTTATCCCCTTTATTCGGACCTACCTGCAGTACTTCAAACCCGTCTTCTTTATAATCCGGATGGTACTGGCTCAGCAGGGCTTCCTTCTCATCGGCTGTCATGCGCTCTGGCAATACACCTACACGAGACGGACGAGTCGCTTCCACTTTTTTAATCGATTCTAACATTGCGTCGGATGTATACACGGTCTTCCCCTCCTTATTTCTCGATCTCTCTGGTGTTATAGAGTTCCTTGATCTCTTCGATCGGTTTCTGCATCAGATCCTCCAGCATCTGCTCGAAGTCACCATTTTCAATTTCTTTCACACGGTTGGTCAGGTGCTTTGCTTCCGGCATCAGATATTTACCCGTCAGACGACGTGCCAAAATAGCAACCTGCGGATGTGAAATCTTAGCAGGACAGCGAGAAGAACAAACACCGCACATAATACAGTCAAACGATTCCTCTGCACATTTCTCAAACTCACCGCGCTGCGCATAGGCAATATACTGCATAACATTCAGCCCTTGCGTACAGCTCTTGGTGCAGGCATTACATCCAATACAGCTATAGATCTCCGGATACAGCTGCATCATGATCTGCTCATTAGGCGAAACCTTATTGATGTCATATACCTCTTTTACCAGCGGGAAATAAGGAAGCGTTGCTACATACATATTATCCTGTACCGTAGTCTGGCAAGCCAGGCAAGCATAGAGCTCACGGTCATCCTTAATTCTGTAGATCGTTGCGCAGGCTCCGCAGAAGCCATTACGGCAGCCACAGCCGCGAATCAGCTGATAGCCCGCATACTCCATTGCGCCCATGATCGTTAGATTAGAGGGAACGGAATACTTTTTACCGAATAAAAATACATTTACCATTTCTTCCATAACTTTGTATCCTCACTTTATCAATATTCGTTAGGCAATTCGTCCAGCTGGTCGCAGCGGAAAACCGGACCGTCTTTGCAGACATATTTATCACCAATGTTACAACGACCACATTTACCAATGCCGCACTTCATACGCAGCTCCATCGTGGTATAAACCTGTGTTTTCTCGAATCCGAGCTCCTGCAAGCCGGCCAGTGTAAATTTAATCATAATAGGGGGCCCGCAGATAACCGCTGTCTTATTGACGTCAAAGTTCAGTTCTTTTACGTAGTTGGGAACAAATCCTACATGACCGTCCCAGCCCTCTTGCGGCCGGTCAATCGTTAAGTATACGTTAATGCCCTCTTCGGTACACCACTCGTTTAAGATCTCCTGATAGTCCACCAGATCGTCTTTGGAACGAGAGCCATACACAATATCAATAGAGCCATACCGATCCCGATAATGACGGCAATAGTTAATCACAGAATGCAGCGGCGCTAAACCGATACCGCCGGCAATAAATAAAAGATCCTTCCCGACAAACTCGGTATCCACCGGAAATGCATGGCCGTAAGGGCCGCGAATTGTAATTTGCTGCCCCACTTCCATTTGATGCAGCCAGTCGGTTAAACAACCGCATTTTTTAATGCTAAATTCCTTATACTCTTTATTGGTAGGTGAAGAAGTAATCGAAAACATCGCTTCGCCGACTCCGGGAATCGACAGCATGGCACATTGACCAGGCATATGGTCAAACGGAATACCACCGTCTAATGAGTTTACCCGAAAGGTTTTGACGTCCGGCGTATCCACGCGTACATCGGTTACCACGCCAATCGTTGGAATTAACGCTTCCATAGTCTCACGCATGATTCTCTCCTCCCAAGGCCTTAATAACTTTTACAATATTCATGGAAATTGGACATTTCGTTAAGCAGCGACCACAGCCAACGCAGGAATACATACCGTCATTGTTCGACGGGAAGTAAACCAGTTTGTGCATAAACCGCTGTCTAAACTTTTCAAGCTGCGTCTTACGCGGCGTACCATGAGCCATCATGGTAAAGTCGCTATACATGCAAGAATCCCAGCAGCGATAGCGCTGTACGCCATGCCCGTTGTCATAATCACGAATATCGTAGCACTGACAGGTGGGGCACACAAACGTGCAAGACCCACACCCCAGGCAGGCCTCCGACAATTTAGCCCACTTTTCGGAGTTAAATTTCTCCAGCAAATGATCGCCGTCAAAACCAGTTAAATCTAAATCATACAGCGGCAGCTTTTCCATAACGGCATGCAGTGCCTTCTGGCTTTCTTCCACTTTCGCTTGATCCTGATCACCAGCCTGCTCCATAAGCGCGCTCACCGTTTCCGTCAGCGCCTGTCCTTTTTCGGTTAACGGCTTCCAATACAGAGTACCTTCTACCATCCAGCAGCTGATATCTCCCGCAGGATCTGCGGCGTCAATACCAAACGCATGACAGAAGCAGGTTTCCTCCGGTTCATGGCAAGCCATGCTGATAACAACACCGTTCTCGCGGCGGCTCTGATAGAACGTATCCACCGGATCTGCCAAAAACACTTTATCCAGCACGTCAAAACTCCGCACGTCGCAGGCACGAACGCCAAACAGCACAAACGGTTCTACGGGATCACGATTTTCTTCTATTGAAATGTTCTTGCCCTGCATTTTGAACTTCATCAGGTTCTCCGTTTGCGGGAAAAACAGATCTTTAGCAGATTTAGCCGTATTCAGCTTATCCAGGCGCACACAGGCGTCAGCATTCCAGGGGTGAAATTCTACCTGATCATTTTTTTCAATCGGCAGATACAGCGCACGGCTCTCTGCCATTTTTGCATACAGCTCGGGCAAACGATCTACATTTATTTTATACATCATCATTTACCGCCCCTCTCTTTAACAATGCTGGGTTCTACATCATCTTTGTTGAATTCAGTCAGCGGTCCTTTGGCTTCAATATCCGCGCCGGCCTGATACTCTCCATAAAACGTGTCAATATCCTTGATAAATTTACGGTTTAAAAGATGAAGCGGAATGCCCTGCGGGCATACACGCGAGCACTCTCCGCAGTCGGTGCAGCGACCGGCCACATGAAAAGCTCGAATAATATGGAACATATTTTCTTCAAAATCATCGGCATTCGATTTCGCCTGTACCTTAGAGGCAGGATCGTCGAACACACACTGCAGGCAGGAACATGCCGGACATACATTACGGCAGGCATTGCAGCGAATACATTTAGACAGCTCGCCGCGCCAGAACGCAAAACGCTCGTCGCTCGTCATGTTTTCCAGCTTGGTTACCATTTCAAAGCGGTCTGCCTTGGCCTCCCATGCCGGTTCACCGGACTCAATCACTTCATCGGCCACCATATGCTGGCTTCCTTTGCAGCAAAGACAACGATCTAAAATCACTTCTTCCCGCGGAAGAGTTTTCGTACCGTAAATGGTCTCAATGATCAGCTCGTCGCCCTGCTCCTTAATACTCTGAATTCCCTTGATTCCTTTTTCGCGAATCTTATTGATATCCAGATTACCGCGGCAAGGCACACCAACAACATATACATTGTCTCGGTTGATTCTATGTTCCATGATCAGCTGATTGAAGCTATAGGTATCACAAGGTTTTAACAGCGCAATGACTTTACCCTCTTTTTTGCTCTCTTTAATGAGATATTTGCTCAGATTAGGCGCCGAAAAACCATCATAGACCAGATCGTCCAGCTCTTCCGCCTGAAAGACGGCCGGCGTTTCGTCATAGAAAAACTCGCCTTTTTTCCAGCCCAGGACCCGATCCGCCGTCTGATTCGCCAAAAGCTCACTGACTTTTGCTTTAATTAATTCCGTCATTCTTCGCACCTCAGATCCCTTAATTTCTTGTTCTCTCCCAGCTCATGAATGGTTTTGGCAAACTCATTCATTGTCGTTGAGAATTTCACGCCTTCTGCCGCCGAAATCCACTCTACTCTGGTCCGCTCCCGCTCAATACCCAGATAATCCAGCATACTGAACAAAAGCGTCATACGGCGTCTGGCAAAATAGTTTCCCGATGTATAATGGCAATCACCCGGATGGCAGCCGGCAATAATCACACCGTCTGCGCCACGCTGAAACGCACGTAGCACAAACAGAGGATTCACACGGCAAGAACAAGGCACCCGAATAATCTTCACATCGGTCGGATAGGTAAGACGGCTGGAGCCGGCCAGATCCGCTCCTGCATAGCTGCACCAGTTGCAGCAAAAGGCCACAATTAGCGGCTTATACTCTTTTTTGGTTTCTTCATTTAACGACATATTGCGTCTACCTCCGCCATAATTTGATTCGTGGAGAAGCCCTTCAGATCCATTGCGCCCGACGGACAGGTAACGGTACAAGCACCGCAGCCTTGGCAAACCGCCTCGTTAACCTGCGCAATGCGGCGAACCTCTCGTACGCCATGATCGTTAACCTCTTTCTCAATGTAAGAAATTGCGCCATAGGGGCAAACCTTCTCACAATTCGAGCAACCATTACACCGCAGCTCATTCGACTGCGCCACGCACGGATTGTTTACCAAATGATCTTTAGCCAAAAGCCCAATAACCTTAGCCGCACAAGCACTCGCCTGAGAAACCGTCTCCGGAATATCTTTGGGGCCCTGCGCCATACCCGAAAGGAAAATACCCGCCGTGGGGCTCTCCACCGGACGCAGCTTTGCATGCGCTTCCGTCATAAAATCATTGGTATCAATGCTGGCCGTAAGCATAGAAGCCACACTTCTCGCTGACGGATCCGGCTCCACCGCGGCTGCCAGCACTACCATATCGGCCTCAATCTTCAGCTGCTTATTCTCCAAAAGGTCCGAACCCTGTACAATCAGCTTACCGTCTTTATCGGTTACCTTACCGACCATGCCCTTAATATAGTGCACACCATATTGCTCCACCGCGCGGCGGTAAAATTCGTCGAAGTTCTTACCCGGTGTCCGTACGTCAATATAGAACACATAAACTTCAGTATCCGGATACTTATCGCGGACGAGCATAGCATGTTTCGCGGTATACATACAGCAGATCTTGGAGCAGTACGGCTTGCCGCAACCAGAAGTATCACGAGAACCTACGCATTGAACAAATACCAATGTATGCGGATGTTCATGATTCGACGGACGCAGCAAAGTTCCTTCCGTAGGACCTGCCGCGTTCATTAAACGCTCAAATTCAAGCGAGGTCACTACATCCGGATATTTAGAATATCCAAACTCGTCAAACTGATCCAGGTTGATCAGATTGAATCCCGTTGCCATAACAATGGCGCCATATTTCTGCTCTACAATTTCATCCTGCTGTTTAAAATCAATCGCATGCGCGGAACAAACTTTTTCACACAGACCACATTTACCTGTCTTCATATGAATACAGTACTGCGGATCAATTGTCGCTACATTCGGAATAGCCTGTGCAAACGGAATGTAAATGGCGCCGCGATTCATCAGGCCCATATTAAATTCGCTTTTTGCTTTGCGGGACGGGCACTTTGTCGTACACTCTCCGCACCCGGTACAGAGATCCGTATTCACATAACGAGCTTTCTTGCGAATAGAAACCTCGAAATTACCCACAAACCCTTTCACCGACTCCACTTCACTGTAGGTATAAAGCGTGATCTTGTCGTTACTCTTGGCATCTACCATTTTAGGTGTCAAAATACAAGCCGCACAGTCTAGCGTGGGGAAGGTTTTATCCAGCTGAGCCATTTTACCACCGATTGTCGGCGATTTTTCTACAATATCTACTTCAAACCCGGCTTCCGCAATATCTAGCGCTGTCTGAATACCGGCAATGCCACCGCCGATAACCAGGGCGCGTTTGGTTACATCGCTTTGCCCGGAAATGAGCGGAGCATTCAAATGTACTTTCGCAATGGCGGCTCTTGCCAAAATAATGGCCTTCTCCGTAGCCTCCACTTTATCTTTATGAATCCAAGAGCAATGCTCACGAATGTTGGCAATCTCAACCATATACGGATTGAGGCCCGCTTCCTGAGCCGCTTTTCTAAAGGTTGCCTCGTGCATTCTGGGAGAACAGGAGCACACAACCACGCCGGTCAGGCCATATTCTGCAATCGCATTCTTAATGAGCGCCTGACCATTTTCGGAACACATGTACTGATAATTCGCCGCATAGACAACGCCCGGCTCGTTTTTAATGGCTTCGGTAACAGCCTCTACGTCAACCGTTGCGGCGATATTCGTTCCACAATGACAAATAAATACGCCTATTTTTTGCACTTATGACTTCCACCCTTCTCGGTTATTTACTGTATTTACGGAATGCACTAACAATGGCCTGCTGCGGAAGCTTTTCTTCCAGGTTTTCGGGAATTTCCTGCGCCTTTAAATGATTGGCGTTCTGCTGACGAATCACCGCCAAACGAACGGCTTCAATTAAGTTGGCAGGTTCCACACTTCTGGGACAACGCTCTACGCAGGCAAAGCACGATAAGCAGGTCCAAATTGAATTAGACTGCATGAGTGCATCAATATCTCCGCTTTCCACCATAGCCACAAATTGATGCGGATGGTACTCCATCTCGTCATACGCCGGGCATGTGCCGGAGCATTTGCCGCATTTCATACATTTTCTGGTATTGACGCCGCTCATTCTCAGGATTTGTTCTTGCAAAAATTTATCCATCTCAAACTCCTCCTTATTTTACACCGAGCGCCTCTGCCAAAAGCTCGGTAAAGTATACGATAGGCAGCTTATGCTCAGTACTGTTCGCATCCAGATTATACATGCAGAGCGGACATGCCGTAATGATCATTTCGGCGCCCTTTTCCATGGCAGAAGAAATGATCAGGTCAACTTTTTTCTGCGCCAGTTTCTTGTTCTCCATGCTGACGTACCCGCCGCAGCATTCATTGCGATACGGCGTTTCTACCGGCGTAGCGCCAATGCTGCGAATAAAATCTTCCATAATGCTCGGATTTTCCGGATTGTCAAACTGCAGAACATCGCTCGGACGCAGCAATAAGCAGCCGTAGTACGCGGCAATTTTCTTGCCTTTCAGCGGATTTACCACTTTTTCTTTAATCTTGTCAAACCCAACCAGATCGCGCAGCATTTCCAAATAGTGCACTACCTTGGTTTCTCCGGTATAGGGCTCATCCAGCTGTAAATAATTATTCACTTTCATTTGCATGTCGGCATTGGTCTGCATATCGTGATTAACTCTTTTGATCACGTGATGACATGCCGAACAGAGCGTCAGCAGATCCTGACCTTTTTCTTTGGCATTTTCTAACGCCCGCACCGCCGAAAGCTTGGTCGCAATCTCATCGCTGGCCATGGGATACACAGCGCCGCAGCACTGCCACTCCTCAAGCTCTTCCATGGTTACGCCCAAAACTTCAGCCGATTTTCTGGCGTACAGATCAAGATCCTGTGCCTTTGTTTTCAGGGTACACCCCGGATAATAACTCAATATCATACCATTTCCTCCGGATGAAATACTTCGTCAAATTTTTCTTCCGTCAGAAAGCCCAGCTGCACGCAGGCTTCTTTCAGAGAAATATTCTCCTTAAACGCCTTTTTCGCGGTCTTAGCGGCATTATCATAGCCAATATACGGATTCAGAGCCGTTACCAGCATCAGGGAGTTATGCAAATTGTGTTTCATTTTCTCGCGGTTTGCCTTAATACCTACCACACAGTTGTCATGGAAGGATTTCATACCGTCCGCGAGAAGGCGCGCCGACTGCAGGAAATTATAGATCAGCACCGGCATGAATACATTCAGCTCAAAATTGCCTTGGGACGCTGCCATACCTACGGCTACATCATTACCCATAACCTGCACGGCAACCATCGTCATCGATTCGCACTGCGTCGGGTTAACTTTTCCCGGCATAATCGAACTTCCGGGTTCGTTCTCCGGAATCGTGATTTCGCCCAGGCCGCAACGCGGTCCGCTGGCAAGCCATCTAACGTCATTGGCAATCTTCATCAGGTTGGCCGCTAACGCTTTTAACGCGCCATGCGCGAAAACAAGATCGTCTTTGGAAGTGAGGGCGTGGAACTTATTCGCCGCCGTCACAAATTCTTTGCCGGTCAAGATGCTAACCTGCTTGGCCACCTCTTCTGCAAAGCCTTTAGGGGTATTCAGCCCTGTTCCTACGGCCGTGCCGCCCAGCGCCAGTTCTTTTAATCCTGGCAGTGCTTTTTGCAGCATATCTTTGGTTTTTTCGATCATATTGCGCCAGCCGCTAATTTCCTGCGAAAACTTAACCGGCGTAGCGTCTTGCAAGTGAGTACGTCCGCTTTTAACGACATCGTCATTCTCTGCTTCCAGTCGTTTTAAGGTTTCGATAAACTCGTCCATAACCGGGAACAGTTTATCTTCAATAATGCTAACCGCCGCAATGTGCATGGCAGTAGGAAACGTATCGTTTGAGCTCTGAGACATGTTAATATGGTCATTGGGGTGCAGCAATTTTTTCCCAGCGATTTCATTACCGCGGTTAGCAATAACTTCATTCGCGTTCATGTTGGACTGCGTGCCGCTTCCCGTTTGCCATACGACCAGCGGAAAATGATCGTTGAGCGATCCGGAAATCACCTCGTCACACGCCTGCTCAATCACCGTTTTTCTCTCTTCGTCCAGCTTACCCAGCTCGAAATTAGCCCGGGCTGCCGCCTTTTTCAAAATGCCGAAAGCATGAGTGATCTCACGGGGCATGATCTCGCCGCCAATTTTGAAGTTTTGAAAGCTTCTCTGCGTCTGCGCCGCCCAATACCGGTCGGCCGGCACCTGCATCTCGCCCATAGAATCGCGTTCAATACGGTATTCCATTGGATCTTCCTCCTTTTATTTAATTTTAAATCTCTAACTGTTGAATAACACTCTTTAAGCTGTCTGCGCTATGATGCAGTTTTTCAATTTCATCAGGCGTCAGATCTGGAGTAATCTTAGCTTTAATACCAGAACGATCCACAATCGCCAGCAGACTGAGGCATACGTCCTCAATACCAAACTCACCATGCAACATGGAAGAAACTGTCATGAGCGTATCGCTATCACTCAGAATGCTCTTAACAATATGGCAGGTGGAAATGGAAACGGCATAGAATGTTGCGCCTTTACGACGAATAATCTTACCGCCGGAAGTTCTCATGTATTTTTCAATTTCTTCTCTATCGAAGACCGGTGCAATACCGATATCTTCATTATTCATAATGCTCTTTCTGTAGTCATCCAGCGGAATACTGGAAACAGAAGCCAAAGACCACGGAATGAACGAAGTATCGCCATGTTCACCAAATACATACGCATGCACATTTTTCTGGCTGATACATAGATACTCGGCAAGGCGTGAACGCAGACGAGCCGTATCCAAAATGGTACCGGAACCGATAACCTGTCTCTCAGGAATACCACTGATTTTAGTAAATACATACGTGAGGATATCTACCGGATTGGCTACCAGAATATAAATGGCATTCGGTGCATATTTAGTAATTTCCGGAGCAATCTGCTTGATAATACCTACATTGGTCTGGGCCAAGTCAATCCGTGTCTGGCCCGGTTTACGCGCTACTCCGGAGGTAATAATAACAAAATCAGATCCTACGGCATCGCGATAGCTGCCGGCATAAATGGAAACAGGGGAACAGAACGGAGTACCCTGCCGGATATCCATCGCTTCACCCAGCGCTTTCTCCTCGTTTACATCGATCATAACGATCTCGGAAGCAATGCCACCTACTGCCATAGTGTAAGCAATGGTTGAGCCGACCGCGCCAGCTCCAATAATGGTTACTTTACTCATACTCTTCTCTCCATTTTTCATAATTTGACAGCGCCGGACCGACCTTTAAGGCGGCATATACCCCCTTCGGCATGCACCACCTTACCTCGAAAACTGCGCTATAGTACCTATGTGACTATAATGATACTGATTTTCCTCGCTTTGTCAACCGTTTCTCTTAACGTTCGCTCATGATTTTACTGGTAAAACCGGCAGGATCTGCCTCTGTTACCAATCACCCTATTGCTTGACCGCCTTGTTAAATAAATATCATTCTAGTACGCTATTATTATACCATTCTCCGCCTCAATCCGCAATTTTTTTCTAAAAATTGATTCATGTAGATTCAACATTCCAGCCATATAAAGAAACACATAATGTATAAAAAAACTGTTACCCAAGGAAGTGGTTCCTTGAATAACAGTTTTTTATAGCTCTTTATTCCAGCACGGTATCCATTGCTTTTTTCAAAATGTTCAGGCCTTGCAGCAGCAAATCCTTCTCAATGACTAATGAAGGCATAATCTTAATCACGCTGTCGTCGCGACCTGCACGCTCCAAAATCAGATTATTCTTAAAGCATTCTTGAATCACAGCTTTAGAACGCGCTCCGGTTCCTACATCGATACCCCAAATGCAGCCGATACCGCGAATCTCGCGCCCAGGTCCAGCAATCTCTTTTTCTAAGAACGTGCGAATGATTTCTTCCCGCTCTCTTACGCCTTCCTCTACATGGGCCTCTAGCATATACTCCAGACCTGCTTTGGAAGCAACCATAGCCAGCTGGTTTCCGCGGAACGTTCCATTATGTTCTCCGGGATTGAAACAATCGATTTCCGGTTTTAACAAGGTTAAGGCAAAAGGCAGACCAATACCGCCAATAGATTTAGACAGGCACACGATATCCGGCACAATTTCTGCTCTTTCAAAGGAGAAGAAGGTTCCGCTGCGCGCGCAGCCAACCTGAATGTCATCGACAATCAGCAGAATCTCATGACGATCACAGAACTCTCTAAGATCTTTCAAATACTGAGTAGGAAGTACATGAATGCCTCCCTCCGCCTGCGTGGTTTCCAAAATAATGGCCGCCGGTTTCTCAATGCCGGAATGATCGTCATTTAATACCGTCTCCATGTACTGTACCGTATCCATTTCCGGGAACATATACGGTGCCGGCATGTGTACTACATTTTCCAGCGGAACGCCGCCGCCTTTTCGGCTATTCTGATCGCTCGTCAAGGCCAGCGCCCCCAGCGTCATGCCGTGAAACGCTCCCATCAGCGCCCAGATCGTACGCCGTCCGGTATATTTGCGCGCCAATTTCAGCGCAGCTTCTACCGTATTAGTTCCGGTGGGGCCCGGAAAGAGAATTTTGTAGTTTAGCCCTCTGGGCTGTAAAATTTTCTCTTCCATAAACTGAATGAGTTCGGCTTTAGGAGAAGTCATCATATCCAGGGCGTGCATAATGCCGTCGCCCATCAGATACTCTACTACCTTGCCTTTAATATAGTCATTATTATGACCATAATTCAGAGCACCCGCGCCATTGAAAAAGTCGATATAGCTATTTCCGTCGCAATCTGTAATGACGGAACCCTTGGCCGTAGTAAAAACGGCAGGGAAATTACGGCAATAAGAACGTACTTCGGATTCGTAAGTCTCGAAGATTTCTTTTTGATTCATAATAAATAACCTCCTTTTATATCAATAGCGGGTGTTCTGGTCTTCGAACTCGGCCAGCCGCCTATTGAATGCCTCTTGCAGACTCGCTTCATAAGGAAGCTGTTCTACTTCTGCTCCTAGCAGCTTCAATATATATTTTGTAAATGCCGGATTTAAAACGAGCATCGGTCCCAGCAAATAAGTTGCCATGAAATTATGCCGTCTGAGCCCCTCCAGCTTAGAGCCCGGATTTAACCCGGAGCCGCGCAAAACCTGAAACAGATAGTTTTGCGAATTGTCTCCGTAAGAATCCGAAAATTGGGATTTGAACCCTAAGAGTTTGAATCCCTCCATTTGGCCTAAAACCAAACTATTATAGCGTACATCCATATGCCGCTTGGCATAGGTGGGAAAAAGTCCGAGTGCCTGAATTTTCGTTCCGTCTTCTTTTTCAATATATTCGCCGAAAAGCTCCATGGCATTACTCAGCGCTAAGAAGACAATCTGCCGCTCTATTACGTCTTGTATGTGCTTTTTATAGGGAAGCAGCTTTTCCAAGACAAGTTCCTGCGTGTTTTCTGTCATGCCGCCGAGAAAAACCATATTCACCGGCTTAGTAACAAACGCAGGTTCTTCGTTGATTTCCGTTGGAATAATCTCGGCCTGCGGCAAACATTGCCGCAGGTAGGCAATGGCTGTTGTTTCTCCATATAAATTGGCAAGGGAAGGATACAATACTTCAATGATCATGAGGCATTTCTCCTTTCTTCTGACGTTCCCCGGCTCTTAACCGATCGGCAATTTGATTGCGAACCGTCATAGCCGCCCCAGTTAAGTACAGCTCATGCAAAATAAAAATTCTATCTGCATCCAGCTGCACCAGCGAAGGGGTATCCGCTTCAGAGGGCGTACAGATAATAGACTCTTCCGATACTCCGGCTATAAGCAGACGCACCTTCAAATCCCATGCTCTGACACCGCCCACAATAATACGCTTAATCGACGGGTCGGCCAAAAACTCGAAATCTGTATCGTAGTACCAACAGGTATTTTCCGAAGAATTTTTCCGGTCGAAATAATCGTCCAAAATAAGGACAATCTCTTTACTTCCCGGCTCTTTGCGCACATAATCAAAGACGCACGAACACGCAATGGCATTTTTTCCCTTTGCCATATGTGTGACCACTTCCACGCCATCGATCACTTCACTGGAATAACGCGATTTTACAATCTGTGTTTTCTGAAGCGATGCGCTGATTTTTTTACCTGATAGTCCAAATTCTCGCAATAACACAACAACCGCTAATATGTTATACGCATTAAACACACTATCGCCCATAAGCGGATAGGTTGTCCCTTCTAGCGTCATAACTCCGCTTGCCATATCCACCGCCGCTTCATACTGCGAAGCCGGAGAAGCAAAACCACAATGCTCACAGTGCGCTTTTCCAATATGGTGGTGTCTGACATACTCGAAATGTAAAGGCTCATGACATACCGGACAAAGCCGCATGTCATTGACAATATTCTCGCACACCTCGGTATCGGACGGCATACGCTCAATTGAATAATACACCCTGTCATTATTCGGAGCCAGCCGGCTGCTAATGAGATCGTCCGCATTCAGTACCAATTTGGTTTCTGCAGGAAGCGATTCGGAAATCAGCTGAAAAACAAATTCCGGATGCGCCTCGCGTGTTACAGTATCCCGAAATAAATTGGTACACAGTACCCACTGCGGTTGTATATAAGAATAAATTTTACGTGAACTCCGTTCATCAATTTCTAACACGGCAACGGCATGCTTGGCTTTACCGGTTATACTGCTGCCAGAGATTAACGTACTAGCAATACCCGCATTGATATTGGAGCCCATTTTATTGCTAATGACATCGTATCCCTGATCGACCAAAATATTGCCAATTAAATTCGCACAGGTGGTTTTGCCGTTGGTGCCAGTAACACCAATTACCATAGGCGGCTTTTCAATCTGCCCCAAAAAATCCGGACAAATACGGATTGCCAGCTTTCCCGGAAAATACGTGGCGTTCATTCCCAGTACCTTCTGCGCGAACATAGCCATTTTGCCTATTAGCATGGCTAAACGGAACCGCCAAGTTTTTTTCATTCAACAGTCCCTTTCATCCACATAGTTATTTTTATAAAGTTGCGAACGTATTATAGCATTTTTGAACCCCTAGTGCAAGCCCTTCCTTGTTTGTTTTATAGCAAAAAAAAGGGGGTGTCCCCCCATTTTTTTGTATGAAACTTATAACTGCGCTCCCCTAGCCCTGATAGAGGGAAGCTCCATGACCATTTAACATGTTTTTTCGGCCTCTAGGGGCGGCCGCGCCCACTTTTACGCTGGGTTCATAAAATGCCGATATAGTTCTTCCAGCGTATCAAAAGTATTTACCGTAAGACCTACTTTGTCATATTCCGCTTTATACTTTTCTTCTGCTTGTAAAAACGCTGCCTCTCCTTTGGTTAAGTCCTCCGGATCAAAGGCCTGCAATAAGTCAAAAGCCGGCGTTCCTACTTCTTGCGTCATTTCGTCTAAATAAGCCTGCGCTCCTATCATTGTCAAAAAAGCATAGGAAACATCTTGTTTCTGCGTGCTTTGTATAATCTTGTTATGATAATTACAAAAGAGTTCTTCATAAGTGCCCTTCAAATGATCACTGGTCGGCTGAGGCCGAGGAACCAGCTCCTGCAGCATGGACTCATGAAGTGCCAGCGTTGCTTTTAAAATAGCTTTCGCCTCTTCCTGAATATCTGGTATGGTCTGGGCCTGTATAAGGGCATAGTAAAGCGTTTCAAAATCCTTTGGCACATAGGAATAAGTCCTAATCTCTTCTAAATATCGCTTAACCCCTCGCTTAATATAGGTATTATTCATGCTTACAACCGCGTTAAACAAATCGTAGAGCATGAGCCCTGCCGCATACCGCGCTTTACCTATGGCCTCTTCCAGCATGAGCTGCGCAAAGCTTTGCTTGGCATGTTCTAAATTTTTCGCAGCTCTTCCTAAACAGTCTGCACCGATGGGCTCAGATAAACGCTTTCTAGCTCTTTGCTGGTACCTTTGCAATCGCTCGGCATCTTCTGGCGAAGCACAATATAGAATTTGCAAATCTAACAAATGAGAAACCATGGGACTCTCTAAATTTGCCTCGTTTTCCACACGGACATGCCACTCTGTACAATAAATATCATACCCTACGCCGTCTAAAATAAAAGTCTCGGCAATCTCCCAGCCTCGCTCTGTGTTATTGATAATGATCAAATCGAGATCGCTTTTTTCATGGTAATCGCCAGTAGCAAAAGAACCTGTTAAGCCAATAATTGCAATATCTTTAGGAAAGTCCCTTTTAACCCTTTCAATTATCATGTCAATCAGCTTCTGGTTCTTATCCATGAGCGCTTGTTTTGTTTGTGTTTCCATACGTACACTCCCTATTTTCTTTTCGCAGACTGGGCCCGCCTCCAGGCATCCAGCGCAATCTTCTCACAAAGCGTTTCATAGGAAATTCCAGCTGCCGCCGCTTCTCTGGGAAGTAAGCTGGTTGGTGTCATGCCGGGCAGTGCGTTCGCTTCTAAACAATACGCGGCGCCCTGTGTATTCAAAATAAAATCTACCCGCGAATAAAACCCCAACCGAAGAACCTGATGCACCCGCAGTGCTTCCTGACGTAAATACTGTTCCACCGCTTCAGGTATATCCGCCGGACATACTTCTTCTGTAAGTCCCGGCTGGTATTTATTTTTATAATCATAAAACCCTGTTCTTGGAATGATTTCTATAGCGGGAAGCGCTTCTCCCTCTAAAATTCCAACTGAAAATTCACGGCCTTCTATTTTTTCTTCTATTATAATGGTATCTTCATATTGGGCAGCGTATGAAACCGCCTGCTGGTACTCCTCTCTTGTTGCTACCACTGAAATGCCTACGCTGGAACCACAGCTGCATGGTTTGACAACGCAAGGCAGTATAACCTCCATTTGTAGTGCCTCTTGCACTGAAACCACCTGCCACGCCGGTGTTGCGATCTGATGCCTTTGCATGATTTGTTTGGACAGATCTTTATCCATGGCTAGCAAACTTCCAATATAGCTGCTTCCGGTATACGCAATTCCCATGGTGTCAAGCACGGCCTGAATTTTTCCATTTTCCCCGATATCACCATGCAGCGCTAAAAAAACTAAATCGGCCGCGTGACACGCTTCCAATACGCCGTCACCGATGAGGCGCTGCCCCATTCCGGATTCTTTCTGGAGCTCCATAAGATTTGGCTCTTTTTCGGGGACTTCATAGGCATAGCGCTGCGCGCTGCTGGCCTCGATAAAAGAAGGTGCCTTAGGGCAGCCACAATATACGTCTACTAATGCCACCTGATGTCCTTTTTGAATGAGAGCGTTGGCAATCAGCGCTCCGGAAGACAGGGACACATCTCGCTCGGGACTCAGCCCGCCGGCTAATACAACAATTTTCATAGGAATCCTCCATCCCGAAGCGCTTTAGCGCGAAGGTCGCGACGCAAATTTGAAATTTGCGTCTGCGAAGAAAGCTATTTGTGGCGCTTCGGCACAAATAGCCGTGTAAAAAATCAGCTATTCGAGCTGATTTTTCACACTATTACCTCTTTTTATTTAATTAAAGCATACGGCCTTCTCTTTGTCAACTCAACATTCCTGAATTAGTTTTGGCCGTAGCGAATTTTCCACTTTGTAATTTTGTCGAATTCTGCTATAATAGACGCAGTTTCAAGTCTTATCGGACGAGCGCAAAATCCGGAGGGATTTTGCATTTTGCGCAGTAAATATCAATTGAAAAGGAGTTTAGTGAATGAAAAAGTTTTTCCAAGAATTTAAGACTTTTGCTCTTCGCGGTAACGTGCTGGATATGTCGATTGGTGTTATTATCGGTAGTGCCTTTTCTGGTATTGTAACCTCGGTAACCGATAACGTTGTCACTCCTATTCTCAATGTACTAACCGGAGGAGCTACCTACTCTTGGGCGGACATTGCTGGCTTTGCCTCTTCCTTTCTTTCCTCTGTTGTTAATTTTATTATTATGGCTTTTATTCTCTTCTGTATTTTAAAAGCAGTGAATAAAATTACAGAAATTGGCCATAAAAAAATTCATGCCGATGCCAAGCCGGCTCCGCCTAAAACTAAAACCTGTCCCTTCTGTCAAAGTGAAATTAGTTTTAAAGCGACGCGCTGCCCTCATTGTACTTCGCAGCTTCCTGTGGAGGAACCGGAGCAGCCTGCCAAGGAAACGGCGAATCATGTTGAAGCGAGTTAAAAAAAAAGCATCCTGAAGGTATTCCACTTCCGGATGCTTTTTTGCTTATATTCAACCACACCGGTTAATAACCCAGAGTCCCCATTAATGATTCATCGTTTTCAATCCATTCACTAACAGGCACCATTCTGTAATTGTCTTTGTTGTCTCTTATATATACTGTTGAAATACCCGCGTTAATAATTAACCTTTTGCACATTGCACAACTATTAGCATTTTCAACGTAGTCACCCGTTCTCATATCAATGCCAACGAGATACATAGCGCCCCCTATCATGTCTTTTCTTGAAGCACTTATAATTGCATTTGCTTCTGCGTGGACGCTACGACAAAGTTCATACCTCTCGCCACGAGCAATCTTCTTTTCTTCTCGTATACATTGATTCAAATCTGTGCAATTTTTTCTTCCACGAGGGGCGCCTACATATCCAGTGGAAATGATCTCATCATGATTGACAATGACCGCACCATAGTGCCTCCTTATACAAGTGCATCGTTTAGACACTTGTTCCGCAATATCTAGGTAGTAATTAACTTTATCCCGTCTAATCATGATTGTCCCTCCAAAATCATCTTTTTTAAGCATGCCGCTGAAAAATGTCGACCTCAATTCTACATGCTTTAATTCCTGCTCCTTTTATGATTTCTCTTAAACAAGCTTATCCAGTGATATTAGCCTTATCTAGCCTTTTAAGTATCCAGCTATAGATTTCTGCCTGCCTAGATTAAGTTACCGGCAACCTCACCTGGTGTCATGATATACCCATCCCCCTATGGCTTTGGCGGCAGTTGGTACCAACATTATAGCATTAACAAAACCATGAGTCAAATTAGTAACCGAATGGGGGGGTAAATAGGTACACTCTTCGGCAGTCCACCACCAAGTCGCCATTTGCCTATGTTTATCCTTCACTCTAAATTGCTTTGATTTGTGTAGATATAAAGATCACTAAATCTTCAAAGGACGTGCTTGTAAAACGATTAATTCTTGATTAGAAAAAGCCCATTCAATATCCTGGGGTGAACCTAATAAACACTCTAATTTTTTTCCAAGTGAAACTAATGTCATTATCTCTTTATTCTGAAGACATTCTTTTTTACTATTAGGACAAATTCGCTTTATGGTAACAATACCATCCTTATAAAGAATTAAATCTGGACTTTGTCTCCCATCCGTCAATTTTTCATTGGAACCAGGAACGGCTTCTATGATCATTTCTTTCATACTCGTAATCGGATTAAATGTATATAATATTCCAGACTTCTCAGGGGTGATCCTCTCTTGAACTAATACAGCCAAAAAGCCCCTCTTTTCCATCGGTTGACCTATTCTAGCACGATACTTATTTGCCTTTTCGGAATGATAACTATCTAGTACTCCCTTAATAGCCTCTATAACGACTTCCATTTCATTTTCTTTCTTGTCAAAAAAAATCGACTCATGAATTCCAGCAAATGACTTTATTCCGTCTTCATCTGGAGCAGAAGATCTCGCTATATATTTGCCTGTTGGCAATTTTTCCAGCCAATCGCTAAACGCAGCCTCGTTAGTTAAGTTATTTTTAAATAACAGTATCCATCCTTTTGGAATAGAAAAGCCATTTTTAAATAAAAACAATTGGTTCCTTATTTTCCCACCTAGACATTCATATATTTCCCCAGGCAGTTGTAAGGCTTCTTCATAGGTATATATGCTTAGATTCATACACTTATCCCCTCATTCTCTTCTATATTTCTCCTTAAAATATGTACTTGTTGCATTTTCGTATAAATTAGGTAATACCACCTTTTCCACATAGGGCAGCAAATTATAAAAAGGTAATACTCTCATTTCATCTTCAGGATACATATCAACCTTTTTCAATACTCTCCAAATTTCCTCCCGAATGGGTAAAACAAGAGGAGTCCATTCTATAAACGCTTCCGAAAACATATGCTCAGATTTCTTTTGTATCGAAAACTCTTCTACCACTTTTTTCACTCTTTCAGCTAATTCCAAGTCCGTGAATTTTTCTAACAAGTTCGTCATTTTTTCTGCCGTCGCATTTTCTCTCCTCTTAATATATTGATAACTTGTTGCCTGATCTAAAGCCGTCAGAAAATCAAGGTGATCGATCCCTTCCTTATCATATACTTCTTGTAGCAACTCTTGAATCTTTTCTTCAAAAAATACCTTATTCAGAACAGCATTAAAGCATAGTAGTTCCGTTTGAACATCAATATAAATATATTTTATAAGAACGTTTAATCGAACAAGATATGCCAGATCTGAGAAATCACTTTTTTCTTTAGTAGCTTCCAATTCTTTCCACATTCCTTGAGCTATATTCATTCCAGCTTTTGCTTTACTTGCTACTCTTAGGTATTCTTCTTCTAAATCCAATTCATAATTCATAAACTTATCGCGTATTTTCATGCATTTTTCTTTTAATTCTACAACTTGTGTTTCTAAATACAAAAAAACTTCATAGTAGATTGGAGACTTTTGTTGGAAAGATTTATAAAAATCATACATAATAAACTTCTCCCTTACTCCCATCTATAGTAATTTCTTTATTCACTAATGTTGTATAACACTCTTCTACCCCTGTCACACATGGTATTCCTATTTCACGTGCAATACATGCTGCATGACATAACAAACTGCTTTCCTCTACAATAATCCCAGAAATACGCTTATCAAGTTCTGCAATATATGGAGGAATATATTCGGCTACAAGAATATACTTCTCTTCATCTCCTTCTACAAGAATTCTGTCATTTCCTTCTTCAAAAATAAGTGCTTTTCCTTTTGCGATTCCTTTTGAAGCCCCTAGGCCTTTTATTACGTTCATAATAAACTCCTTCTTCTTAAATAATTACTTTCTTCAGAGATTGTACTTTCAGAATTATCCGTCACATGTATTGTATAATTTCAATCTCTAACCCGCCGAATGACATGCGTCTCATCACCCGCGAATCCTTGCAAAAATTGTCTTAACTTAATTTGTACCTTCTATGAATCGAGTATAAAGCATCTCAAAAAATATTTCAATAGATTTCTCTTTCCTAAATCAAATATTCCCTATAATCACTTCTTGCAAATTTCGTTGACATGAACTGGTATAGCTTCATATTTTTAAGATAGGGGTTAATAAAAGCAAGAAGACAGTTTCACACCTTTAAAAGCCCCCCAATTTGTCACATAGCTCAGCTGAAAGTCTGAAATATATAAAAGCTCAGCAAACCTGATTAGTCTATCAGCACATGATTTAATATAATGACAAATTTGAACTGGCCAGCATAGTTCTATCTATACCTTGTAATACGGTTTAGAATATCATCCAGAAGCACCAATCTCCCTATTATCCCAATATTCTTCAAATACAATATCTACCTGCCTTAATACCATATTATTGAAAATCCTTTAGGACTTTCAATGGATGCTTTGTTAACTACATGTCTTGTTATCATATTATCTTTCATTAGTTCATATTCAATATAATAACTTGAATTTACTTTTATAAAAGGAGAATCATTAAAATTCGATGACGATACATGATAATCTTTAATGGTTCCATTAATTACATGGAAATGAAGCTGTTTTACTTCTTGTCTCTCTCCAAAATTACAAACAACCATCTTTCCCTCTTTACAAACATTATCGCATATAAATTTCACAATTTTATCATATTCCTCGTCCATCTCTGTGAGTTTTTTTACATCCATTATTCTTTTTTTAGGAATAATAAGATAGTGAATTTTATATGTTGGTTTCGGATGTACTATCATAACTGCATCTTCATTCTCTGCTAATACTTTTACTGGTAAGAAATTAATGAACCTCCTAACTACAAGAGATACTCCTGCAGCCATGTATTTACTTCTCGCAATTCTCATTATTACATCTGCTAACTTTTTCAATTATTCCACCTGCCTTCAAAAATTTATCAATTAAGTTTTCATATCCTCAGCCTAACTGATCATAATCACACACATAACTTGTTCCAAAGATTCCCCGAGGCAACCGAATTGTCGCCACTTCGCTTCTCAAGTCCATCTTCATTAAATATTTTGTTTTTCTAGATTTGCTCTGTCCTCAATTAGACATACTCATCTTTCTATATAAAGTAGTCAAATTATACCGTATTTGTTCCAATTAATCAAGAATACTTACATTATCATTCCTTATTAAATGCAAACGTAAAAAAGAGCCAACATATGTTGACTCTCTTCTAAGTGGACACTACAGGGCTCGAACCTGTGACATCCTGCTTGTAA
>CALWPV010000106.1 GCA_944383515.1 uncultured Clostridia bacterium | reverse complement strand
TGCTGTATAATGTTCTCCATAGAGACCCTCCTTATGTGTCTTGGTTTTTTGGGCAATTCCATTTTAACACATGGGAGTCGGTCTCTTCTTATTTTTTGGAAAAACTCCACAATTATTTTACACTATCATAATTTAAATGTGCCTTTTTGGGCAAAAGGGAGAAAAGAACTTTTTGCCGTCAGAGCTATTGACAAAGCAAACTATATCTGCTATAGTTTTGAGCTGTTCAATACAAGATGTTGTGGTTTTAGCGTAAAGGAGAAGAACTATGAAGATCATTAAACGCAACGGCTCGGAAGCCGAATTTGATATTGAAAAGATTGTAACGGCGGTAAGCAAGGCCAACGCGGCGGTAGAAGAGGCCGCGCGCATGACTCCTCTGCAGGTGCGCCGCATCGCGGAAAGCGTGGTGCTCTCCTGCGAAAAATTGGGGCGTTCTCCCAGCGTTGAAGAGGTACAAGATCTGGTAGAGCGTCAGATCATGGCGCATGGCGCGTTTGAGGTGGCGAAGGCCTATATTACCTACCGGTATACCCGGGCGCTGGTTCGTCAGTCTAATACCACAGACGATAAAATCTTGAGCCTGATCGAGTGCAATAATGAAGAGGCTAAGCAGGAAAATTCCAATAAAAACCCCGTAGTTAACTCAACGCAGCGCGACTATATGGCCGGGGAAGTGTCCCGCGACATTACTAACCGCATTTTATTGCCGAGCGATATTGTGGAAGCCCATAACGAGGGCATTATCCACTTCCATGACACCGATTATTACGCGCAGCACATGCATAACTGCGATCTGGTCAACCTGGAAGACATGCTGCAAAACGGTACCGTGATTACCGGCACCCTTATCGAGCGGCCGCACAGCTTTTCCACCGCGTGTAACATTGCCACGCAGATTATAGCGCAGGTGGCCTCCAATCAGTACGGCGGACAGTCCATTTCGCTGGCGCACCTGGCGCCCTTTGTGCAGGTGAGCCGCGAGAAAATTCAGAGAGACGTGCGCCGCGAGGCGGCGAACCTGGGGTTATCCCTCACGCAGGACGAAGTAGTACAGCTAACGGAAGCTAGGCTCCGCGAAGAGGTGCGTAAAGGTGTGCAGACCATTCAGTATCAGGTGGTTACGCTGCTCACTACGAATGGACAGGCGCCCTTCGTAACGGTGTTCATGTATTTGAACGAGGCGAAGAGCGAACAGGAAAAGAAAGACCTGGCCATGATTATTGAAGAAGTGCTGGAGCAGCGCTACCAGGGCGTGAAAAATGAGCAGGGCGTGTGGGTAACGCCGGCCTTTCCTAAGTTAATTTACGTACTGGAAGAAGACAATATTCATGACGATTCGCCGTATTATTATCTGACGAAGCTGGCAGCCAAATGCACAGCCAAGCGCTTAGTGCCCGATTACATTTCTGAAAAGAAAATGAAAGAGCTCAAAGAAGGCAATTGCTTCCCGGTTATGGGGTGCCGCAGCGCGCTTTCCCCTTGGAAAGACGAAAACGGCAATTATAAATTCTATGGCCGGTTTAACCAAGGCGTGGTTACGCTGAACCTGGTTGACGTAGCGCTGTCTTCTGGCGGCAATATGGACAAGTTCTGGCAGATTTTTGACGAGCGGCTGAACCTTTGCTACCGCGCGCTCATGTGCCGTCATGAGCGTTTAAAGGGTACGCTGTCGGACGCGGCGCCCATTTTATGGCAGTACGGCGCGTGCGCGCGGCTTAAAAAGGGCGAGCCTATTGACAAGCTGCTGTACGGCGGCTACTCCACCATTTCGCTAGGGTACGCAGGTCTGTGCGAGTGCGTGCGCTACATGACAGGTAAGTCCCATACCGATCCGTCGGCTACGCCGTTTGCGCTGGACGTTATGAAGCATATGAACGAGGCCTGCGACAAGTGGACGGAAGAGACCAATATTAAATTCAGTATTTACGGCACGCCTCTGGAATCGACCACCTATAAATTTGCTAAGTGCCTGCAGCGCCGCTTTGGCATTATTCCGGGCGTTACCGATAAAGGCTATATTACCAATAGCTACCATGTACACGTAACTGAGCCCATTGACGCGTTTGAAAAGCTGAAATTTGAGGCGCAGTTCCAGGCGCTTTCAACCGGTGGAGCCATTAGCTATGTGGAAGTACCGAATATGCAGAACAATCTGGAGGCGGTACTGGCCGTTATGAAGTTCATTTACGACAACATTATGTACGCGGAGCTTAACACCAAGAGCGATTACTGCCAGGAGTGCGGATGGGACGGCGAGATTGAAATCCGCGAAGAGGATGGGAAGCTCGTCTGGACTTGCCCGCGCTGCGGGAATCAGGACCAGGACAAAATGAATGTGGCAAGGCGTACCTGCGGCTATATTGGAACACAGTTCTGGAATCAGGGCCGTACGCAGGAGATTAAGGAGCGCGTGCTGCATCTGTAAGGAGCGGTTATGTATTACGGGAATATTAAAAACTGCGATATTGCCGACGGCATTGGCGTTCGGGTGTCGCTGTTCGTATCGGGCTGTACGAATCACTGTGAAAATTGTTTTCAGCCGGAAACCTGGGATTTTTGCTATGGCAAACCGTTTACCGAGGAGACGGAGGAAGCGCTTTTGAAAATGCTGCGGCCGGCGTTTATTCATGGGCTTACGCTGCTGGGCGGCGAGCCGTTTGAGCCGGAGAATCAGCGCGCGCTGCTGCCGTTTGTACGGCGGGTGCGGGAGGAGCTGCCGGATAAAACGATTTGGGCGTATTCTGGGTTTACTTTGGAAGAGCTGCAGACGCCGGGGGCGCATGCGCATTGCGAGGTAACCGCTGAGCTTCTTGCGCAGCTGGACGTGCTGGTTGACGGGCGGTTTGTGGAAGCGCTGAAAGATATTTCGCTGCTGTTTCGGGGCTCTTCGAACCAGCGACTCATTGATATGAAGCGGACACTGGCCGCGCAGCAGGTTGTGCTGTGGGAGCCGGAGGTTGTATAATATTGGCATACGGCGACGGAAGCTTCGTTAGGCGGTTTAGTCTGAAGTTTGATACGGAAAAAGGTTCTTTTATACTTCGATAGGGAGTATAAAAGAGCCTTTTTTTATGGAATCGAGAGGCGCGGGGGATTTTTTGCTGTAATAAACATTGTAATTCTAATCAATGGCATTAATTCATTGTTGAAAGTATATAAAAAACAATTGTCTGTCTTAGTAGTATTGCCAATAGATAAAACACGGAGAATATAGTAGAATAAGAGCATCTCTTCCGTCTAGCGTTTTTGCGCAGGAAGTCAGAGCTACGCCCAGCGATCATGGAACGGTAACAGTGGGTGGGGATACGTGTTATTTTTCTACGTATGTTCAGACATTGAATGGCTATTTGTGGCGCTTCGGAATGGAGGTTAACATATGCAAAGATATATAATACTGTTCTTTTTGTTTTGCTCTCTTATTTTGACATCATGCACTGTTAGAGAGAATACTACGGGTTATGAAGTACAATTAGAAGAAAAGCCAGAGACCCTTTCTGTGTATGTGAATGGGAATCGAACACGTAGTTTGGAAGGTGAAGAATATTATTTTAACTTTGTATCCGTAGGGCCGTCAGGTCCATTAGCTTGTGGCGTTCATGAAGAAGGACATATACTCTATGACGCTCTACATGCATTTGAAGAAGAGAGCGGTATTGAACTGGAAATTACATATTTTGAATTTCCGGAAGACATGGAATTACAGCTAAAGGAAGACCGGGAAAATCACACGGAACCGGACGTAGTATTATGGGATAACCGGCGCTGGGGCGGAAAGGTGGGCACCATTGACGACGAAAATATGTTTCGGCTCATTGCGGACGACTGGTTTTACGACCTAACCGATTACATGGACAGCGACGGGATATATGACAGTGGGGAATATTACAACGAAGTTTTGCGTGCCGGACGCTGGAAAGACAGACAGTATGTGGTGCCTTTTTTATTTAACATGGACGCGCTGTATAGTTCTAAAGAAGACCTGCAGTATATGGGGTGTCAGCTGAGTCCGTCTATGACGGCGGCGGAGTTATTGGGACAGCTCATGAATGGTCTGGACCAAATGCAGGACGGGGACGTGGTGTTAGATTCCATGACAACTATAGGGGGGCTTCCTTATATCTGTGGTATGTTTTGGCGCAGTATGGCAGGAGGCGTGGTGGATTATACTCAAGAGGCAGTCAATCTGGATTTAGATTTTTTTGAAACGTATGCAACCTTTTATCGCCGTTTAATAGAAAAGGACGCGCCCGGTGCAATTAAAATTTTACAGGAGAGAAAAAGAGCGGGGGAAGAGATAGCTGATGTTGGGTTGCAAGCAGATTCTAGCGTTATGCAGGATCGGTGCATTGTTTCCATAGATCCCGAGGAAATTAAAGACTGGTTTCGAGCGGGAGGTATTCACATGGAGAACGCGGGGGATCCACTCATTTA
>CALWPV010000105.1 GCA_944383515.1 uncultured Clostridia bacterium | reverse complement strand
TTAAGTAATCCATGGACATTTTCCTTTCATTTTTCCATCGAGCCCGCTCTTCCCGCAAAATCCCCCTCTATATATAACTATCGTATTTTTTTCGCCCATGGATCACTCTTTTTCACAAAAAACCAATCTTTGTAGAAACTGCACAGCCCTCTGGCCTTTTGCAGACAGAAATTTTACCCTGCCACTGATTGTCCGCGCTATAGGCTTTTTTCTGTTTTGCATAATAAGGAAGAAACTTTTTTATTTCAACCGCCCTAAAACCCACATTTTCCTTGTATTTAAGCGCATTTTATGCTATAATAGTTTTAAGCAATTACAAATAAGTTCAGCCTGCTGAACTTACTTCATAAAGTGCTGTCATTCCGTTCAGGGTTCCGCCCTGATTTTTTTCGCTAAGAACATGTATAAAAAATAGGAGGTCTCAATATTGAAGCAACAGAAACCCACGTCCGATCCCGGGCTCGACGCTAAAGATTTAGAAGCGAGAGAAATTCTCCAAGCGGCCGATCCCAGCGCTTCCTCGGATTATCACCACGAGAGTCAGGCTGCTACTGCCGATTTAACCGTATCCGGCGAATACACGGCCAGCCAGATCCAAATCCTGGAAGGCCTTGAGGCCGTGCGCCGCCGTCCTGGTATGTACATTGGAAGCACCTCTGTCCGTGGTTTACACCATTTAGTATATGAAATTGTTGACAACGCGGTCGACGAAGCCCTCGCCGGCTACTGCACCGCCATTAGCGTTACTATTAACCCTGATAATTCCATTACCGTAACCGATAACGGCCGCGGTATTCCCGTTGATATCCAGCCGCAAAAAGGCATTTCCGGCGTAGAGGTGGTATACACCATTCTACACGCCGGCGGCAAATTCGGCGGTGGCGGATACAAAGTCTCCGGCGGCCTGCACGGCGTAGGCGCCTCCGTTGTTAACGCACTCTCCAACTGGGTTACCGTTCAGGTGCACATTGGCGGCAAAATCCACGAAATCCGCTTCGAGCGCGGCAAAACCGTAACCCCGCTACACGTGGTCGGCGACACCAAAAAAACCGGTACCACCGTTACCTTCCTTGCCGACGATACCATTTTCGAAGAAGTCAATTACGACTTCGACACGCTGGCCCAGCGCCTGCAGGAAACCGCCTTCTTAACCAAAGGCCTTAATATCACCCTGCAGGATCTGCGCGAAGGCCAGGAGCAAAAAAAGAAATTCCACTACGAAGGCGGCATCCGCGAATTTGTCGCCTACGCGAACCAAAATAAAGACGCGCTTTACGACAAAATCATGTACGCCGAAGGCGTAAAAGACGGCGTCTACGTAGAAGTTGCCCTGCAGCATAACGACTCCTACAACGACAACACCTTTACCTTTGTTAACAATGTGCACACGCCCGAGGGCGGCACACATTTAGCCGGTTTCCGCGCGGCCTACACCCAGGTTCTCAACGATTACGCCCGCAAAAACAACATTCTCAAAGAAAACGATAAAAACCTAAGCGGCGACGATGTCCGCGAAGGCCTCACCTGCGTGCTCAGCGTCAAGCTCGGCGATCCGCAGTTTGAAGGCCAGACCAAGCAAAAACTGGGCAATAGCGAGGCCAGGGGCGCTGTAGCTGCCGTTGTTAACGACGGGCTCACGTTCTTCCTTGAGCAAAACCCCAACATTGCCAAAGCCATTTTAAACAAGGCCATTATGGCCGCCAGGGCCCGCGACGCGGCGCGCAAAGCGCGCGATTTGACGAGGCGAAAGACTGCCCTCGAAAGCACCAGCCTGCCCGGCAAGTTGGCAGACTGTTCCGACCGCGACCCCCACAACTGTGAGATATATATCGTCGAGGGCGATTCCGCCGGCGGCTCCGCTAAAAATGCGCGCGACCGGCAGACGCAAGCGATTTTGCCGCTGCGCGGTAAAATTTTGAATGTGGAGAAGGCGAGGCTGGATCGTATTTTGGGCAATGCCGAGATCCGGGCCATGATTACGGCGTTTGGCACGGGCATTCAGGATGATTTTGACATTAGCAAACTTCGGTACCACAAGATTGTGATTATGACCGATGCCGATGTGGACGGCGCGCACATCCGCACGCTGATGCTAACCTTTTTCTACCGGTTTATGCCGCAGCTGATTGAACAGGGCAAGGTGTATATTGCGCAGCCGCCGCTGTACCGCGTGGAGAAGGGCAAAAAGGAAGTGCACTACGTGTACGACGACGCGGAGCTGAATAAGCTTTTGAATAAACTGGGGCGCGGCGACAAGGATATTGAGATTCAGCGCTACAAGGGTCTGGGTGAAATGGACGCCGGCCAGCTGTGGGATACCACTATGGATCCGGCCAACCGCATTTTGCTGCGCGTGCAGATGGATGACGCGGCGGCGGCCGACCAGATTTTCACCATGCTTATGGGCGATAAGGTAGAGCCGCGGCGCGAGTTCATTGAAGCGCACGCGAAGTACGCCCAGAATATTGACGCATAAGGAGGATACGAATGGCTGATAATCAAACGCCGCAGCATGACCGGATTGAAATTGTCAATCTGGAAAAAATGATGCGGGATAGCTATATTGACTACGCGATGAGCGTTATTGTTTCCCGGGCGCTTCCCGATGTGCGCGATGGTCTGAAACCGGTGCAGCGCCGTATTTTATACGCCATGAGCGAGCTAAACCTGGCGCCGGATAAGCCGTACCGTAAGTCCGCGCGTATTGTGGGTGACACCATGGGTAAATACCATCCGCACGGCGATCGTTCGATTTACGACGCGATGGTGCGTTTAGCACAGGACTTTTCCACCCGCTACATGCTGGTGGACGGCCATGGTAATTTTGGTTCCATGGACGGCGACGGCGCCGCAGCCATGCGATATACTGAAGCTAGGCTCAGCAAAATCTCTATGGAAATGCTGGCCGATATTGGCAAAAACACGGTAGACTTCCAGCCGAACTTCGACGAATCGCTGAAAGAGCCCAAGGTACTGCCGGCGCGCTTCCCCAACCTGCTGGTTAACGGAACGGGCGGTATTGCCGTTGGTATGGCCACCAGCATTCCTCCCCACAATCTGGGCGAAGTGATCGACGCGGTTGTTAAAATTATTGACAATCATGTGCTGGAAGACCGCGATACTTCCATTGACGAACTGCTTTCTATTATTAAAGGTCCCGACTTCCCGACTGGCGCTACCATTTACGGCGTGCGGGAAATTGAGCAGGCCTACCGTACCGGCCGCGGCCGCGCGGTGGTGCGCGCCAACATGGAGGTAGAAGAAATCAGCGGCCACCGGCAGCGCATTGTGGTATCTGAAATTCCCTATCAGGTCAACAAGGCTAAGCTTGTTGAGCGCATTGCCGATCTGGTCAAAGATAAAAAAATTGAAGGCATTTCCGATTTGCGCGACGAATCCGACCGCAGCGGCGTGCGCATTGTCATTGACTTAAAGCGCGACGCCAACGCCCGCCTTCTGATCAATCAGCTGTATAAAAACACACCGCTGCAGGACTCTTTCAGCATTAACATGCTGGCGCTGGTAGGCAACGAGCCCAAGGTGCTCAACCTGAAGCAAATGCTTACCTATTACCTAGATCACCAGAAAGACGTGGTGACCCGCCGCACGCAATATGAGCTGGACAAGGCGCAGGCCCGGGCCCATATTTTGGAAGGTCTGCTGAAGGCGCTGGATTACATTGACGAGATTATTTCGATTATTCGCGGTTCGCAAAACGTGGCCGAGGCTAAAGAAAACCTGATTGCCCGCTTCGCGTTCACCGACGCGCAGGCGCAGGCCATTGTAGACATGCGGCTGCGCGCCCTCACCGGTCTGGAGCGCGATCGTCTGCAAAGCGAATTTGACGAACTCGAAGAAAAAATTCAGGAATATTTAGCGATTCTGGGCAGCGAAAACATTTTGTACGGCGTAATTAAGGAAGAGCTTTTAGTCATTAAGGCAAAATACGCCGATCCCCGCCGCACCTATATCACCTACGAAGACGGCGAAATCAATTTAGAAGATTTAATTAAAAACGAAACCTGCGCCATTACCATGACCAATTTAGGGTATATCAAGCGCACCTCGCTGGATATGTACCACAGCCAAAACCGCGGCGGCAAGGGCATTAAGGGCATTGAAACCCGCGAAGAGGATTACGTTAAAAATCTGTTTATTGCCGCCTCGCACGATTATGTGCTGTTCTTCACGAACTGGGGCCGCGTATATCGCATGAAAGCCTATGAGATTCCTGAGGCCGGGCGCACCGCCCGGGGTACGGCTATTGTCAACCTGCTCTCGCTCTCTGGCGGCGAACAGGTAAGCGCCGTTATTCAAATGAAGGAAAAGAAAGACAAGGGCTACCTGCTTATGGCAACCCGTAAGGGCGTGATTAAGAAAACCGACCTGGCCGAATACGCCAATATTCGCACCAACGGTCTGGTGGCGATTTCTCTGCAGGAAGACGACCAACTCATTGAAGTCAAGCGCTCTACCGGTAAAGACGAAGTAATGCTGGCTACGAAAAAAGGACAGCTCATTCGCTTCCACGAAACCGACGTTCGCACGACGGGCCGCAGCTCTATGGGCGTTAAGGGTATTACGCTGGGTAGCGGCGACGAGGTCGTTGGCATGCAGTTGGCCTCCCAGGGCGATTCCGTACTGGCCGTAACCGAAAACGGCATGGGTAAGCGCACCGCGCTGAGCGAGTTCTCGCTGCAGAAACGCGGCGGCAAGGGCAACCTTTACTACCGCATTACGGCTAAAACGGGCAATGTGGTTAGCTTTAAGCTGGTGTCCGAGCACCAGGAGCTGATGCTCATTACCGATAGGGGCACAATCATTCGCCTGCGCGTGCAGGATATTAGCGAAATTGGTCGCGTAACGTCCGGCGTTAAGCTTATGGGGCTTGACAAAGACACGCACATTGTGAGCATTGCCAAGATTCGCGAAGAAAACGCGGAGGAAGACGAGTCCAAGTAAACCAAAAAGCTGTTAGGAATGTCCTAACAGCTTTTTTATAGCAAAAATCCTTTTAAGGCCACCAGCACCGCCGTTCCAGGAAGCCCCAACAGGCCGCATATGCCTGCGCTAAAGAGATTGAGTCCCACCTGAAACTGCGCTCCCAAAACCACGCCGCACAGCCAAAGCGCGGCCAGCCCCAGCGCGCTGTTGCGAATGAAGCCCGAAAGGAACCGCCGCATGCCCGGCCAAATAATCATAACCACCGATGCCGACAAAATCAGCACCATGGCCTCAATAATCCATCTGCCCCCCATATTAAAACCAAACTCCGATTCATAGTCTACTATACTCTATGAATCGGAGTTTCATTTATTCCTCTTTTTCCGTGTCTTGAGGCGGCTGCTTTTTTTCGTCCGCTTCTTGCTGCTTTTCCGGTTCAATCACAATGCGGCCATCCACCACTTCCAGTTTTACCTTATGGCTTTTCGCGCCAATCTCGTCCAGCATTTGCGAAGGAATTTGCAGGCGCCCTGCGCGGTCTAGCACCGTAAACTCCTCGTGCGCCTCTTCCTGCCAGGAGGCAGCGTCTCCCAGCTCTTCCAGATGCTGCATCCGCTCCCGGTAGCTCTGCCGCATAATCATTTCACTGCTCGTCTTACCGTCGCGTATTGACACCACGCGATTTACCTTTTTCGACAGGTGGCGGTCATGCGTAACAATCACAATGGTCAGGCCCAGCTGTTCATTGAGCTCGCGAAAGATATCCAGCAGATAATTGCTGGTTTTGACATCTACGCTTCCGGTTGGCTCATCGGCAAGGAGCAGCTTGGGATTATTGGCCAGCGCAATCGCAATCGCGACGCGCTGCTGCTCGCCGCCCGAAAGCTCGCTTAGCTTGCTTTTTTTCCGATCTGCCAGACCTACCATGTCTAGCAGCTCCGCGGCCCGCTGCTTTTGGTCTTTGGTCTTGGTAAATAGCATGGGCACTTGTACGTTTTCCTGCGCCGTCAAATACGGGATCATATTCCGGGCATTATTCTGCCAGACAAACCCAACGGTATCGCGCTTATACAGCACCAACTCGGCCTCTGTCATTTTAAATAAATCACGCCCGTCTACGTAGAGCCGGCCGGCCGAAGGCCGGTCCAGCCCGCCGATCATGTTCAAGAACGTTGATTTTCCGCTGCCGCTGTTGCCAATAATGGCCATCAGCTCGCCTTTTTCCACCGTTAGCTCCAGCCCCTGCAGCGCCAGCACCTCAATATCTTCGGTCTTATAAATCTTTACCAGATTCTCGCACTCAATCATATTTTCAGCCAATGATCTCACCGTCCTCCAGCTCAAAAACCTGATCGCCAATTTCCATTAACCCTGTGTCGTGGGTGGTCATAACAACGGTAACCTCTTCATTCTGGCACAGATCTTTAAAAATTTTCATAACCTGTAACCCGGTATTGGTGTCTAGCTCTGCCGTGGGCTCGTCGGCAAAAAGCACCGCCGGCCGGTGCGCCACCGCGCGCGCAATCGCGACGCGCTGCTGCTCGCCGCCCGAAAGCTCCTGGGGCATATGGTGCATGCGACTGCCCAGACCAACCATATGCAAACACTCCTGCGCGCGTTCTTTCCAATTTCCCTCGTAGCCGGCCAGCCGCAGCGAAAACTCCACGTTTTCGTACGCACTCATCATGGGAATCAGCGCGACCGACTGAAAAATGTACCCAATTTCTTTCCGGCGCAAAAACGTTCGCTCGCGCTCCGGCATTTTAGTTAGTTCATTGTCACCCAGCCACACGCTGCCCTCCGTGGGCTGATCCAGCGCGCTTAAAATATTCATTAACGTTGTTTTTCCCGAACCCGAGCGCCCGCGCAAAATCGTTAACCGGCCGCGGGGAATATCCATGCTAATATTTTTCAGCGCCCAAAACAGCTGCTCGCCGCCAATCTCAAACCCGCGCGATACGCCGCGCACTACAATCATAGACTCGCCGTTTTGCGTTGTCATACTAATCCTCCCCCAGCTTAAGTGCCTGCGCGATTTTAATCTTCTTAACCATAAAGCCCAGAATTACCATACAAAGGATCATGACAATGCCTACCACAAGATATAGCTTTAACTGGTCGGCCCCGGCGCCGCTAATTTCTAGCGGAATTACCTGCTCCGCACTGCTGTACGCCACCTGAATCATGGGCACAAACAGCTGCGCCGCCAGCTTACCGATGCCTACGCCAGAAAGCAGCGCTATGCCCGAGATAAAGACTTGTTCATTGACCAGCATACCCAAAACTTCTTTCATGGTCATGCCCATGGCCCGGAAAATACCAAATTGCAGCGCCCGCGACTGAATGGACAAAATCCAGTAAATCAAAAATCCCACGCTGCACAACACCAAAACCACCATGAAGCCCACCGTTAAAATACCGTTGGTGGCTTGAAATACCGGATCATTTTTCAGCTCGATAATATCGGCATTGGTATCGCGAAAAGTAGAAAACGCAATGCCCTGCTCCGCAGCAAAATCGTAGATATACTGCGAGGAGCTGCCCGCATTCTTAATCCAGATCTCATAGGGCTCTACTCCCCAGCGAACTTGCAGCTGTGACAGATGCGCAACGATAAAGTAAGAAACGCCGTCTTCTCCCGCCTCTGGCGGTGTGAGGCCGGGCCAGTAGTCTACAAAGCCGTATATGACGCCGCGAATAGCGCCCTGATCGGTGCGGTAGGTAACGCGATCGCCTAATTGCAGCCCCAGCTCGTCGCGAAAGCTGGTCGATACCAGCACGCCTTCGGGATCTTGCGACATGGCGTTCAGATAGTGGTACCAATGCTCGTTTAACAGGCCGTCTTTCATATACGCCACGCGGCCGAATTCATCGGTATGAATGCCCATAACCGTGGTAACCGCGCCTTCCAGCCCTAAGCCGTCAATTTGTACGTTGTTTCGAATTTCAACCTTGGTATAGGCCTCGGCGCCTTGCATGGCTTCGTATTTGTTGTAATCCGGCTCAATATAGACAACTTCTATGTCGTCCATAGACTGCCCGGCTTCGCTGTACTGCCGGCTGCTCCAATCTTCCATTACCACAATGTCGGCTCCGTTGGTATAGCGTATTTTTTCTTCTGCGTTATTGTTAATGGTATGCGCCGTTTCCGCGCTGAAAATGCCCAGCGCCATGGTTAAAATCAGAAATACCATAATAAAGTTTTGGTTGCCCTGACTGCGCAAAATTCGCAAAAAAGAGGCAAACAGCGCCGGCGACCAGTGCTTTTTAAACAGGGTAAACACCAGGCGAACCAGCAGCGGAAAAACGCGCACAATCAGCAGCGCGCTGCCCAAAATAAACATGGAACAGCACAGATACAGCAGCGGATCCATGGACGCGCCGCTTCCCAGCCGGTCTGCCAAAAAGTCCATTTGATTACTGTACGAATACAGCCCGTAGAGCGACACCGCCAGCAAAATCACGTCCAAAAACAGCTTCTGCCACAGCGGCCGCTTCTGCTTATGCCGGCTGCGCTTATGGTCCACAATGCCCACCTTCGAATACCGAATGGCCGGCAGCACCATGGTTGCCACCGAAAACACCGCCGCCACAACCGCAAAAACCCAAACCGGCGCATAGAAGCGGGCCGGCAGCGCGCGGCGCTGAACAAATTCCAAAAATGCATTGGCCGAGCCAACCACCTGACAGATCAGGTACGAGAGCGGCAGGGCTGCCGCCAGGCTGATGGCCGCCAGAATAGAGCTTTGCAGCAAATAAATGCCTATAATCTGCCGTCTCGACGCGCCCCGGCTTTTAATCATGGCAATCTCGTTTTGCTCCATGTTGAGCATTTGGCTCGAGACCATAAAAATGAAGACGCCCAGCAGCAGAAAAATGGGTACCTGCAAGACAATGAGCGTAATATCGAGTTTATTGGCGCTTACCAAATACGCGTCCAGCATTTCATAAAACGACATGCCAAACCCATTTTCGTACAGCTGCCCAACCTTTTGCTTGTATGTATCACTGAGCATAAGCAAGTCATACACCTGGTCGCCGCGCATTTGCTGGTAATCGAGCATAATATAGCGCGCGCGGGTAAAGTTTTGACGATTCGCTTCGTTTTCCACAAAATGGGTAATGAAATCTTCGGAATGAATAAAAATAAAGTTCTTCAGATTATTCGGATTGTTATACCAGAAGGGATCCTGCTGATCTTTGGGCTCAAAGACGCCGGTAATTTTCACCCGGAACGATTCTCCGGTGGCCGCGTCTTTAATGTTATCCAGCGTTAATGTCTCGCCCACAAACAGGCCGCAATCCATCAGCGTTTTTTCGCTCACAACGGCTTCCAGCACGCCGTCTGGGCTGCCGCTGCGCGCCGCCTGTCCCGAAATAATCTGAATATGGTCGTCTAACTCGCTTAGCGCGTCCAAGCGTACGTCTATAGTATCGGAATAGCTGTTTCCTGTTGCCTCGTGAATGGCGGATACTCCGGTTCGATAATACTCTACCGACGTAACGGCCACAGGAATTTCACACTCGGCCATAAACTCCGCGCTCAGCTGCTCCAGCTGATCCAAATTTTCCAAGCTCTGCGTTCTGGCCTTACCGAGATTATATTCCCCTTGAAACAAAATAGTGCTGGGGTAGCGTCCGGTTGTGCTCATACGCTCTGTCATGTCATTATAGAGCATGCGCTGCAGCACGGCGTCTGAATACATGGGGCTGCAGGCCGCAATGCTGATCAGCAGAATATTCCCCACCAGCAAACTGATAACCATCCACTTCTTGCTAAGCAGCTTATTTTTTACAAAAGCAAACACGGCTACCCTCCTTATTCACACAGCACGGCCTGCCCCTCGGCGAGGCCTTCCGTAACCCAAGCGACGCCTTCGCTCATGCCGCCAATCTCAATATACACCTTTGTGGTTGCATTATTTTCGTCGACAACATAGACATAGTAACTATTACCTTCTTCGCGCACCGCTTCTGTTGTAATCAGAAGAACATTTGGTTCATACACCAAGGTGCCGCTGGCTTCAAAGCTGGTCATATATTCCGTTGTTTCAATGGGGCTGTCGGGCTCCACAATGACATTGTCGTTTTCTTCTCCCGTCACCCGGGAGCAGCTGACAACCTTACCGGTGTACGCCTCTTGGGTGCGGCGGTCTACCAGGGTAACCGTGCTCTGATAGGGCACTTTGCCAAAAGCGCTTGTATTGGTAAAGGTAATCACCTGACTGCTCAAATCCTCAATGGTAATCAGCGTTGTATACGGTTCTACTTTATTGCCCTTAACCATGTCGCCGTTAACATAAGTAATACGGCCGTCAAACGGAGCTACCAGCTGACTGGCCGCCTTTTTTTCTTGCAGCTCGTTTAACGCCTCTTGCTGCATATTAACCTGATGCTGCGCTTCGGCCATTTGCCGCGCATATTGACTTTGTAGCTGCTGCAGCTCCAGACTAGCAATCTGGTAGGCTGTTCCCTCGAGGCTGCTCATGCTCTCCTGCTTTTTCGTAATAGCCTCTTCGTACTGACTGACAATGCGCGACATAGAGGCGTTCGCTTCTTCAATCGCCAGCTGGCGTTCCAGAATGTCGGCCTCGCTCACCGATTCAACGGTGAAGGTAGCCAGCACATCGCCTTTTTTGACATCCTGATTCTGAACGACAAGCACTTCTAAATAGCGGTCGTCAGCACTTTCCCATACCAGATTTTCGCTCTTTGTATAATGAAACATAGCATCTGCTTTATAAGTAACCTGAAAGTCCCCTCTGTACACCTCTTCTGTCCGATAGGCGCCGGCCTTGACATTGGCAGATTCTATGTACTCGGCTGTGCTTTCGTAAGCAGTGAGCGGGCTGCAGCCGCTCAAAACCAGAAGGACGCCGCTCAGTAGCGCAAACAAACGGGTGATTCGCTTATTCATTCGCATACACAACATCCCCCTCTTCCAGACCTTCGGTAATTTCAATGAACGCGTCGGTTTGAATGCCCACGCTCACATACGTCTTTTCTCTGCTGCCGTCTTCTTTAATGACGTTGACAAACGAACCCAGCTCGTCCGACTGCACGCAGGCTTTCGGAACTACCAAGGTGTCTTCCGAATAAGCCCGGTACACCAGCACCGTGCCGCTTTGCCCAAACGAAACGGGCGCCTCCCCCTGAAACAAAAAGCGCGTGGGGGTATTTTGGTCTTCCATTTTAAGGCGCACATACTCTTCATCGTCATAGGGCACATAGGTAACCGGATACTCCTGCCCCTCAATAATAACCGCCAGCCTGGAGGCCCCCTTTAACGCCGAATTACTGTACTCCTGCCCCGTGAGCATAAGTGTATTTTCATCGGCTAGCGTCATAATAGTCTGATATTCCCGTACGGTATCGCCAATATTGCAAGAAAGCTTTATAATGCGCCCGTCCGTCGGCGCGACCACGGTGTCGTCTCCCACCTTGGCCTGAAGCGATTGCAGCTGCGCCTGCTGCTGCGCCATTTGCTGATTATATTCTTCTTGAATTTGCCGGTATGCCATTTGCGCTTCTTCTACCGCCAGCTGCGCGCTGCGCAGATCATACTGCGTAATTCCCTGTGACTGCTGCGGCGGCTGCGGTATGGATGAGCTGTCTGCGCTGTCCGATACCTGACTGCTTGCCGTAGATTCCGAAGGCGCTAGCGAAGAGCCTTCCGCAGACTGCGAAGAATCAGGCTCCGAAGACGGGTCCTCCGGCTGCGACACCGGCGCCGATGGCTCGCTAGTTTCGGACGATTCTTCGACGGTAGACTCGTCCGGCTGCGACACTTCGGAGGAAGAGTCTTCTACCGTCGTGCTTTCCTGTGAGCTTTGTTCTAAATTGCTCTCTTCTGCAGGGCTGCTGCTTTCTCCCCCGGCTGCCCCTTCGATCCCCAGACTGACTAAAGGATTTTCGGCCGCCGCGCGGGCCGCTGTTTCTGCTTCCTGTTTAAGCTGTTCTTGCTTTTCGTAATCGGCCTGCAGCTGCGATAGCTGCAGCTGCGCGATTTGAATGCCGTAGCTCGCCTCTTGCAGCTGATAGCTGTAGCTTGTTTCTGTGTACGCCATTTCCTGCTGCGTTTCTTCAATCGACTCCATGAGCATGGACTGATCGATAACCGCCAGCGTTTGCCCGGCCGTAACGGTTTGCCCCTCATTGACCAGAATTTGATCTACCACGCCCTCCATGGTAAAATGCAGCTCCGCTGTTTGCGGCACAACGGAAACCGCCAGATCTTCGGCGTCATAAAAGTCTCTTCTTTGCACGGTTGCCGTGCTGGCTCCCACCGCCACAGGCGCAAGCAGCTCCGGCGCCCGGCCTTGCTCGCTGGTTCCGCAACCGCTCAGCAGCAGCAAGGCCGCCATGAGTATTCCTGCTGACCTTCGTTTTTTCATGGCCCTCTCGCCCTCTTTTCCGTTATTCTATAATAACCACTTCGCCCTCTGTGAGGCCGTCTGTAATTTCTGTTACGCTACCGGTTATAAGTCCTGTTGTAACCGGCCGGATCTCTCGATACCCCTGATCGTTAATGCAATAAACAACTTTTTGCCCTTGCAGGTCTTTAACGGCGCTGCTAACGACATAGAGCGTATCCAGGCTTTCCTCTAACACCAGAGTAACCGAACCGCTGGCCCCTTGCTCTATGGTTGGATCTGGCGTTACCAGGGTTAAATACATGCCCTCCGGTTTGGTTACCGGCAAATTCAGCTCGGATCCCAAGTGGGCTACCACTTCGTATTCGGTATCCTGACAGGTTAAGGAATATGTCTCGCCCGGCACCAATAAAGACGCGTTTTCCGAATATACCTCAAAAAGGGACTGGCTCATATCGGCAATGGTAATAATGCTTTCGCCCTCTTTAGAACGCTCCCCCTCCTGAAATTCATACATATATGTAATGGTTCCGGAAATCGGAGCAATAATTTGCCGTTCTTTTTTATCGTCTTGTAATTCTTGGAGCCGCAGCTTGGCGACGCTAATAGAATTTTCCAGCTGCTGCGCCTGCTCGTTGTATTGCTGCGTTACTTCGTTAACCATGGAAGTCCAGTCGGGAACGCTATTTTCCGCGGCCTGCTCGTCTTGTATCTGCGCCTGGCTTACGCTCAGCGCTTTTTGTTCGTATACATGCTGAAGCTGTAATTGGAGCTGATCGATTTGGTTTTGCTGCGCCCGAATCTGATCGTCTATGTCCGATAAATCTAGTTCCATGAGTACGTCGCCCGCCTCAACCGTATCGCCAACCTGAACATAAATACCGCTAATCCGCTCATCGCCCAGCGAAAATCCCAGGCGCTGCGAAGCGGACGGCGTATAGGTGCTGCGCACCGTTTCCGTAATACGCACATCGCCCCGAACCACCTCTGAAACAACGTATTCTTCGTTCTCGGATTCAACCAGCAGCGGCGCCGTGGGCAGCTGCTCTTCCTGCGGAAGCAGCCCGCACCCCGAAGCACTGGCTATAACGGCGGTTATGACACTACAGCATAACAGCCGACAAAACTTTCTCTTTTTCATTGTATGGTGCCCCAGTCCTCTCTTAGCTGTGTTATTCATGGTCCCTGCCCGGTGTTTCTTAAAGTATAACAGTATTTTAGTATAAACAATCTTTTCTTGCACGAACGGTATACTTTTTTTCATAAAAAGCACATTTCCTTTACTTTCAAATGCGCTAACGGCAGTGATTTGTCTTTTATATTATCATATTCGCTTAAAATAATCTAGCTATTTTTGCTTTTTTTTGTTCTTCTTACAGATTTTTATTTGTCCTGTACCTGCTCTTGGTCTGCTTCCAGCAGGGTGCGCTCCTCTAACATTCTAAGATTCTGATAATGATAGTCATACCGGGCTTCCTGCGACTTAATCTCGTAAATAATGCTATCGACCAAACGATCGTTAACCACGTCTTCCAGCTGCCAGTACAAACGGTCTAGCTCTTCCTTAGAGGCTAAGAGCTGCCCTACTTCGTACCGCCACATGTGGCTGAGCTGCTGCCGCTGTTTTTGTCTCTGCTTTAGCTGCTTCTCCCGCTGCTTTCGCTTCTTTTTGTCCAAAACCAAAACCTCCCTCACACGGTATTCTACATTCATTATACCCGTGTGAGGGAGGTTTTATCCCTTAACTTCTTTTTATAACGATACCCGGCCTTCCAGCGCCCGGGCCAGCGTAACCTCGTCAATATATTCGAGATCGCCGCCAACCGGCACGCCATTGGCAATGCGCGTAACCTGAATGCCCAGCGGCTTTAAAATTCGGCTCAGATACATGGCGGTGGTTTCGCCCTCCACCGTTGGGTTTGTGGCAATAATCACCTCTTTTACCTGACCGCGGCCGATCCGCTCAAGCAGTTCCTTTATGCGTAAATCATCCGGACTCACGCCGGAGAGGGGCGAAATGACGCCCTGTAAAATATGATATACGCCTTTATACTGCTTGGTACGCTCATAGGCCGCCAAATCGCGCACGTCTTCTACCACCATAATCAATGAATGATCCCTGGTTGTATCTGCGCATACAGGACACAAATCGCCGTCGGTTAAATTACCGCATTCTTTACAGTAATGAACCTCTTGATTAGCCGCCACCACAGCGCTTGCCAGTGCCTGCGCCTCTTCTTTAGGCATGCGTAAAATATGAAAGGCAAGGCGCACCGCGCTCCGCTGACCAATGCCAGGCAATCGGGACAGTTCTTGCACCAGTCCGTTTACTACGCTACCGTAATCGTCCATTAAAATACTCCCGGAATATTGATGCCTCCGCTAATTCCACTAATCTGCTTGCCCTGATGTTCTTCAACCTTCCGAAGGGCTTCGTTAGTGGCCGCTACAATTAAATCTTGCAGCATTTCAATGTCGTCCGGATCGACTACTTCTGGTTTTAATTCTACGCTAACCATCTGTTTTTTACCCGTAACCACTACCTTCACGGCTTCGCCGCCGGCTGTTCCCTCAAACTCCATGGTTTCCATTTCTTTTTGCATCTCTTCCATTTGACGCTGCATCCGCTGCGCCTGTTTCATGAGATTGTTCATGTTTCCGGGCATACCCGTAAATCCACCACGTTTTGCCATCATTTAATTCCTCCAATTTACATCTGTATGGATTTGTTGAATTTTATCGCTCAGATCTCCGTTAGGCGCTTTTTGCGTTTCGCAAACGGCGCGAACCTGAAACCGGAGCCCTGTTGCCTTCTCAATTTCGTCTTCAATCCAGTGTAATTTTTCACCCTGGTTCATCTCCAGCTGCCGGCAATAAATAGAATTTGACGCCTTTAAAACCAGCTGCCCTGGAGCATTTCCTGCCTCAAGCTGAAGCAGATTTAAAGACCGCAAGCTTTGCCACTGCCCCACAATGTGCTGCCGAATGGCCGGCCACTCACGTAACACTTTTTGTATATCTTCGTCGGCGGCTCCCTGCGGCTCTGCGCCGTCGCGGCTCTTATGAGCACTGGCCGCGGGCTGCACCGCCTCCGTAGGCGGCATCGCCATACCTGGCGTTGCCATACTTGGCATTGCCATACCTGGCATTGCCATACTTGGCGTTGCTTTTCCTGGCACTGCCATACTTGGCATTGCCCTTGGCACCTTTCTCTGCGGCTTTACCGTGTGCTCGGGCTCTTCTGTCTGAGCCAATAAAGCAATTAGCTGCGTTTCCATAACAACCCGTTTCTGAGATACCCGCTTTAACAGCGCCGCCAGCTTTGCCAGCTCTTCGATCCAGCGCGTGATATCCTTTGTCGAAATGGCCGGAGCCTGCTCCTGCAGCTGCGCTAGCGTCTGCGGATCGGTTTCAATTAACTCCAGCCCCTTATTTTGTAATACATGATACACCAGCAGATTGCGCAGATACCCCTGCCAATCCGTAATAAACTGGAGCACATCGCGCCCCTGCGCGAATACTTCATTAATGAGCTCCAACAGCGAGGCGACATCTTGCTCCATAACGGCTCTTGTCATAGAAACGAATACGGAATTATCGACCGCTCCCATAACGTCCTGCACCTTGGCCAGCGTGATCTCTTGATTCATATAATACGCGTGACACTGATCCAATATGCTCAGCGCGTCACGCAAACCTCCGGAAGCAAGCACCGCAATGTAATGCAGCGCGTCCTGCGAGATCTGTATCGCTTCCTGCTCGCAAACCATCTGCAGCCTGCCGGCAATTTCCTGCGCGGTAATTCGTTTGAAATCGTAGCGCTGACAGCGAGACACAATGGTCGGCAAAATGGTTTGCGGTTCTGTTGTAGCCAAAATGAAAATAACATGCTCCGGCGGTTCTTCCAAGGTTTTCAATAAAGCGTTAAAGGCCTGTGTCGTAAGCATGTGGGCTTCGTCAATAATATATACCTTATATTTCCCTCTAGAGGGAGTATACTGTACCTCTTCTCTCAGGTTACGCATGCTATCGACGCCATTGTTGGAAGCCGCGTCAATTTCAATAAGGTTAAATCCGCTTTCGGCCTGTTTACACAGCTCACATTCATTGCAGGGATTGCCCTCAACCGGGTGCAGGCAGTTTACCGCTCTGGCAAAAATTTTAGCGGTAGAGGTTTTGCCCGTCCCTCTTGTGCCGCAAAACAAATACACATGGCCCAACTGGCCATACTTTACCTGATTGCGCAGCGCCGTAACTACGGCGTCCTGACCTACCACCCCGTCAAACGTAGTGGGGCGATACTTCCGATACAAAGCCAGATGCGACATGGCATACCCTCCTTTTTTACAGAAATGCCCCGCGAGCGGTAGCTCCCACCCGGCGAGTCATATCACATAGAAAGATCTTCTTAGTGCTGCTTCCTTCCGGACCTGACACGGTTCGTAGTTTCCTATTGTATGGTGCCGAATGTTCTTCACTACCTACGCGGAGCATCTTTAATTATAGACAATATCTGATCGTCTGTCAAGCAAAAAAACAAAGGGGGGCGTACGCTCCCCTCTGCCTGTTAGTCGGTTACCTATTCGCTAAGCGCGAAAAGATTATATTATTACTCTCCTACGAAACGATCGTAACGAGCCTGGTAAACTCCTTCCATCTGAGTCAGACCAATGCTGTCCAGAGTCTCAACGATAGAATCAAATTCATCCAGAGAACGGGTTCCCAGTACCAGACCGGAGAACGACTCTTCGGAAGTAGAAGTCAAATCGTTGTAGAAGGACTCAACCAGCTCAGTCTCTTCAACAGAAGCCGTTGCCAGAGTACCAGTTACATCGATAGAGGTCCAGTGACCATAATCGATCGTTGCATCCTGGTAATCAGCTTTCTGCTCAGCCCAACCCTGCTCACGGCAAGTATTGGTGGACTGCCACAGATCGTAGTAAGACATATCAGCGGTAATGTAACGAGAATACAGAATCTTACCATAGGAAAGTCTCTGATCAGCTTTCTCCTGGAGGTAGTCATTCAGCATGTCGGCTTTGAACTGTTTGTCGCCGCCTTCTTTACCCTGATACAGTAACCAGTGTTTCTCGCCGTCAATTACTTCGTAGTTAGTGCCTTCAACACCCCAGTTAATAACGTCAATGTGCTCATCGCTGTAGTATACATCCATGAATGCTGCAGCAAGCTCATTATCCGTTACCTGATTCGTGATTACGAACTCGTCCCAAATGTATACCGGGTCTTCCAGAGCCAGAAGAGGAGTTACGCCTTCAACAGCTTCGATCGGGTAGATGTCAACATATACCGGGCTCTCCGGATCTTCAGGATCACCAGTGAACAGGTTCTCAATCAAGGGCTCGTAAGTAGAAGCCAGAGCATAGTTAGTGAACGCACCAACCTGGTTGTTCGCTACTTTGTTACGAAGAGTATCGTTGTCATTACCAACCATTTCCGGATCAAACAGACCAGCGTTAGACAGGTCGTTGATGTAGGTCAGGTAATCCATAGCGGTTTCCTGATGCCACGGAGAAATAACGGTCTTGGTATCCCAATTAGCACCAACAATACCACGTACAAGACCGAACCACTGAGCAATAGCCTCGCCCCAAGCGGTAGGATCATAAGAGTAAACGTGCATACCAGCAGCAACACCGCTACCGGAAGGATCAGCCTCGTTGAAGGCCTGCAGAGCAGCTTTGAACTCTTCCGTTGTGGTAGGAATTTCCATACCAACGTCGGTCAACCAGTCCTGACGAATAGCAACAGTAAGGTTAGTACCACTATCGTATTCGCCATCATCCATAGGATCGGTTACAAGAGTAGGATCCGTGTTCTCTACATAGTGAGAGATATAGATGTTGGGCATCCAGAACATTTCACCGTCAACGGTTTGAACCTTCTTTTTTGCCTCAGCACCAAACTGGTTCTCGTTAAAGAACGCTTTGGCCGTTCCATCGCCTGCTTCCATAATCGGGTTCAGGTCAAGAACGATACCCTGCTGAGCAAGGGTCATAACCTCAGTCTCGGTCATTCTGTACATAGAAGCGTACATAGGTACGTCTGTCAGAGAATTGAAACGAGTCTGAAGGGTAGTCAGGTACTGGTCGTCAGCGACGTATTCCATTACCAGATTGACACCTTTGTCAGCACACATCTGACGGAAAGCCTGGAAAGCGGGGAAATCTTCCATATCCTCGTTTTCGTCATAGTACGTAGAAGTAGCGTCACCAAGAATGGTGAAGTCACGAAGCTCTACGTCACCAGAGGGCTCGCTGGTATCGCTACCAGAAGTCTCGGTCGTAGTACCGGATCCGCTAGTTGAAGCGGTGGAGCTGTCATCAGAAGATCCACAGCCAGCCAGCATAGCCAGGCACATAGACGCAGCTAAAAGTGTTACTAATAGCTTTTTCATGTCAAATCCTCCTTATAAGATTTGGAATTTATTTGATAACGGCTACGAAAATCTCGCAACCGGCTATCACAAAGTAAAACATACGCCCTGGCACAGACAGTTTCTGTCTGTGCCAAGACAACACGCATTTGGTATTGAGATCAGCCCTTCAAAGAACCAACCATAACGCCTTTTACAAAGTATTTCTGCATGAACGGGTATACCAACATAATCGGCAGCGTAGCTACAACGATCATGGTGTATTTCAGCTGCTCAGCAGAGAGCTGCATTAACATAGCCGCTTCTGTCGAATCGGAAGTGGCGCCGCCCTGTCCACCGCTGGACGTACCAGCCGCGTTGCTCTGCAGAATCAACATACGACGCAGATACAGCTGCAAAGGCTGCAGGGGCTCCTCTGTTAAGTAAATGGATGCCGCAAACCAGGAGTTCCACTGTGCAACCAAGGTGTAAATGGCGATAACAGCCATAATCGGTTTGGAAGTAGGAACATATACATTCAGCAGAATCTGATAGTTGTTAGCGCCGTCAATTCGAGCCGCTTCACGAAGCTCCTCAGGAATGCTGGCAAAGAAGGTACGAATCAAGATAATGTACCACATGCTTACGCATCCGGGAAGGATAATAGCCCAGCGGGTATTATACAGACCCAATCTGGTGTACAGAATGTACTGAGGAATCAGACCGCCGACAAAGTACATGGGGATCAAAATGAAGAAGACCATGAGCTTTTTGCCGCGCAGGTACGGAGAGGTCATGGGATATGCCGCCATTGCGCAGACAACCAACATACCAACCGTACATGTAAACGCGTAAATGATAGTGTTACCATAACCAACCCATACCTGACTGTCTTCAATCAGCTGCTGATAAGAGCCCCAGTAGAGTCCCTTCGGCAAAAGGAATACGTTCAGCGTACGAGCCGCAATCGGTTCACTAACGGAAATAATAATGGTATACCATACAGGGTAAATACAAATTAGCGCCAGAATGAACAGAATGAAATGCACAAGAAAGGTTGCAATCGGAGAACCTTCTTTAATGCGATTAGGATTTTTCTTAGCCATGTGATGATTCTCCTCCTTTCTTAGAACAGTCCGGCACCGGTCAGTTTATCGGAAACCTTATTTGCAATGAATACCAGCGCAAAGTTGATAACCGCCTGAATTAAACCGATAGCCGTGGTATAACTGAACTGGCCGCCCGATAGACCTTCACGATAAATGTAAGTACCGATAACGTCGGCTACTTCGTATGTGGCAGGTACATAGAGCAACAGGATCATTTCTGTGTTTGCATTCAGAAGACTACCAACCTGCATGATCAACATGATAGCGATAGTCGGAACGATACTGGGAAGCGTAATCTTAATTGCCTGCTGCAAACGGTTTGCACCATCCAGACGAGCTGATTCATACATCGAAGTATCAATAGAGGTAATAACTGACATGTACAAAATGGAGTTATAACCGAACGTTTTCCAGATATTTGACAATACGTAAATCTCAGCAAACGCGCTCGGAATGGTTCTCCAGCTTTTAGCCTCGCCGCCAAGGGCAACGATCAGCTTATTGATGATACCGGAGGGGCTAATGAAGGAAACTAACATACCACACATAACAACCATAGAAATGAAGTACGGCAGATAAGATGCAGTCTGTACAAATTTCTTATAACCCATAACATGAACTTCGTTCAAAAGCAGAGCGAAGACAATCGGTACCCAGAAGCCCCAAGCCAGATTCAGGAAGCTCAGCCACAGGGTGTTACCCATCAGGCGGCTAAAGAATACACTGTTGTAGAATCTTTCGAAATGTTTAAGACCTACCCATTCTGTATCCGGGCCCCAGAAACTTGAGCCAGCTTTGTAATCCTGAAATGCGATCAGGTATCCGTACATGGGGATGTAACAAAAGATAAAAATAAGGATAATCGCTGGTAACATTAAGCTGTAGAGCTCAGCGTTATCTTTGAGTAACATTATTTTGCGCTGCTTAGTAAGCTTTTTCTTAGCAGGCGCCGCTGCGTTACTACTCATTTTAATTCATCCTCTCCTTCCAGATTAGAATTACACCGCCGGCCGCGCACATTTTTCAGACTGAATGCAAAACCCTGAAATCTGCGGCTTCTATGCATATTTACCATTTGCATTTTTCTCCGTGGTGTATTTTCCACAACGAATGTAGTCTCATTATAATCCACGCTGGTCATCTTGTCAATACGATTTATAGATTTTTTTCCTCTATGTAAAAAAAATATGAACGAAGTGTAAAGCCGAAAACCCTGAAAAACAGCCCGTTCACAGCTTTTTTATATGCGATTAGCTTATTAAAATGCTTTTGAAAAGCCCCTTTCTCCACAGTTTGGACATAATTAAGACACATTTTGCTTTTGTGAATAATGACGGAACCCATTTTGGGAATTCGTCATTATTCACAAAAATGGGTTCCGCATTTTTTTGGCTCAGACCATCTCCAAGCGGATATGGAAGGTAAATTTAGACGGATTAAACCGATATTTTTCTTTCAGTCGCGGACCACAGCTATTGGATCCCACGCCGCCCATGGCATAATCCAAACAAACCACGCTGCATGCCGATTCTTCCAGTTCAAAGTTATGCTTTTTAGACTCCAGCTCTTCCTGTGTATAGCAAGAAATATTGAAGCTAAAGCCCTGCTCCGAAAGCGCACGCACGCCCGTACCATGACTATTGGTTACTTCGGCCTCCAGGCAGCCATAGTGGCTGCCATTCTCCTGCGGCCGGATATAATCCTCATGATTCTCTTTGGCCGTAGTCTCAAACCGGCTCATATATGAGGCTCTCTGTTTATCCACATAACTCTCATACGGGCCGTACCCGTAATACCGCGCCTGATCCATGGCCTTCGGCAGGAAAAGGCGCAGGCCAAACCGCGGCAAATCGATCATGGCCGCCTCTTTTTTCGCCTTTACGCTTACATCCATGCTGCCATTGCTGCCAATGCGATAGGTTACATCGAGCGTGAGAATTTTTTGAAGGTAAATGGGCGCTAGCGACATTTTGCAGCGCACGCTGCAAAGACCATCTTTCACCTTGGCCTTAACGCTGTATACGCGCGGCAGCGCGCGGTCATAGCCGCACCGCTTCCATTCCTGACGAACATACATGTCGTTATCGGTGGGCGCGCGCCAAATGTTAAAGCTCATGGGCTGCGCTAGGCGCTCCTGATTCTTATATACCAGGTGCGTCCACTCGCCTGTTAGCTTATTAAACGTATACCGCAGATCGCTGCTGCGAACCACCAATTCTTTTTCGTCTTCCTGAATTTTAAATTCGCCCTTTGCTTTCTGTTCGGGCAGCACTATTTCTTCGCTGCGCAGCGTCAGCTGATCGCGCCCCAGCTCGTGTCCGCTAGGTACCAGCGGCCTGTCATCGCGGCTGACATATACTATATTAAGGAAGCAATTTCCTTTTCTCGGCATTTTATAGTCCAGTGTTATTTCCACGGACTCATGCGGCGCGGCCGCAATTTCGGGAAGCAAACCGCTCTGCACTACCTCGCCGTCGCGCTCTACCTCGTAATAGCCCGAGACGGCGTCTTGCAGCGCCGTGAAGTCATAATAATTGGTAAAACGCACCTTGCCTTTGGCGGCGTCTACCAGCTCTGCGCGTACGGGACGGATTACATTTTTGTATTCCAACAGGCTAGGACTTACGCTGCGATCCGGATACACTAGGCCGTCCATACAGAAGTTACCATCGTGGGGAAATTCGCCAAAGTCGCCGCCATATAAATATTTGGGCTTTCCGGTTTCGGTGGTACCGGCATAAATGCCATGATCGCACCACTCCCATACAAAACCGCCGACAAAGCCTTCGTATTTTTGTATGAGCTGCCAGTAATCTTCCGCGTCTCCGGGGCCGTTGCCCATAGCATGAATGAATTCGCAGAGCAGATACGGTTTCGGCGTGCCGCCCGGATTGCATCCGGCGCCTAGGTCTTCGCCCGCGAAGTATGCGTCGATCGATTCGGTCGGCGCATACATGCGGCTGAACAAATCGAGCATGCTCACGTCATTGGTATGTCCGGTCGGCTCCTCGACCGAACGCTCATAATGAAGCAGCCGCGACGGATCATACGCTTTAACCCAGCGCCCAGATTTCTCAAAGTTTTCACCATAGCCCGCTTCATTGCCCAGCGACCAGATCACCACGCTGGCGCAGTTTTTATCGCGTATGACGTTGCGTTTTTGCCGGTCCAGATTCGCCTCTTCAAACATGGGATCGCGCGCCAGCATGCAGTATTTATCGGTTCCATTTCCACCGTAGAGCGAGGTTGTGCCATGCGACTCTAAATCGCTTTCGCTAATCACATAAAAGCCATAGTCGCTGCAAAGCTGCGGAAACCAGGGCGCGTTGGGGTAATGACTGGTACGAATCGCGTTAATATTGTGCTCTTTCATAAGGCGCAGATCAAGCATAGCCTGTTCTACGCTAATGGTAAAGCCGGTAAACGGATCGCTGTCGTGGCGGTTTACGCCGCGAAATTTAATTTTTTGGCCATTCAGAAGCACCACGCCGTCTTTGACCTCGATTTTACGAAAGCCTATTTTCTGCGCAATCACTTCTTCGGGACATTCCAGCAATAATGTGTACTGACGGGGGTGCTCGGCATTCCATGTTTGAACGGCCGCTACGCTAAAGGCAACCTGACCGCTCTGCACCATTTTTTCTTCTACGGCCTTGCCGTTTGGATTCAGCAATGTGGCTTTAACCGGTACGCCGGCGCCCACATAGTCCAGATCCACCTGCAGCGTTCCGTCTTGGTAATCGTTAACCAGATCCACATGCGCGAAAAAGTCGCGGATATGGTTCTCCGGCCGGATCATCATGTATACATCGCGGAAAATACCACTCATGCGGAATTTATCTTGATCTTCTAAATAACTGCCGTCGCACCATTTAAGTACGGCCACGGTCAAATCGTTGTCGCCTTCAACCACCAGATCGGTCACGTCGAATTCACTGGTAGAATGGCTCACCTGGCTGTAGCCGACAAACTGGCCGTTTAGCCAAACGTAAAAGCAGGAGTCTACGCCCTCAAAGCCGAGGTAATAGCGATCGCTGCCCTTGTCGCTCAGCTCAAAAGTACGCTGGTATACGCCGCAGGGATTTTGCGCCGGCACATACGGCGGATCGAACGGAAACGGATAATTCACGTTCGTATACTGATGCCGGTCGTAGCCATGATTTTGCCATACGGACGGCACCGGAATCTGATCGTCGGCGATCATTTCGTTCCAGAAATCATCGGGCAAATCGTATACGCTCTCGAAATACCGAAAGCCCCACAGCCCGTTAAGCAGCAAGAAGCGATCGGACATCTCCCGCTCGCCGGTAAGCGCTTCTTCCACTGTGCTAAACGGCACGTAGTACGCGCGGTTATCCACAGTTCCCACATGGAGTGTTTTGGGATCTTCAAAATACTTGGGAATATTCATATTTACCTCCTAAATGCCAAGGCCTGGAGCCGAGGCAGTGTATACTGAAAAAACATTTGAAAGGACTGACAAAAATAGTTCAGCGTAAGCGCTCCGCCGCCGGCGGTTTCGCGGTTACGGCGGCACCCGCCGCGGCATATGGGGCCGTACGGGCAAGCGCGACAGGCCTTATCCAATTCCCGCGAGCGCGGGATGAACTGTAGGCGCTCCCTCTGCTCTTCGATTTGCACGAAGCTGTTTGTTTGTAGGTTGCCCAGCCGGTATTCGTCCAGCATGTAGAAGTCGCAGGGATAGACGCTGCCATCGGCTTCAACGACGTATTGGTGGCTGCAGCTTCCAGCCATGCCGCAGGTGCCAGGCGCGCCGCCGCGCAGCATGTTAATGAGATTAACGAAGTAACCGATGTAGACCCATTTGCCTTGCTGCAGATCGCGGTACCAAAGGTCGAACAGGTCGCAGAGGAACTGGCCGTAAAGCTCTGGCGTGAGGGAATAGTCGTGGCCGCCGGGCGCTTCGCCGAGTGGATCGAGGCAGGGAATGTACTGCTGATAGGTGAAGCCTTGCCTAGCAAAGTAGCCGTAGGCCTTGCCAATGCTTTTGGCGAGCTGGCGGGTGACGACGACGAGAATGTTGAACTCGGCGCCGGCGCGGCGCAGGGTTTGCGCCGCCCGAATCACGCGGGTATGCGTGCCTTTGCCGGATATGTCCAGCCGGTGCTGGTCGTGAATGTCTTTGTGGCCGTCGAGGGAGAGACCTACGAGAAACTGATTTTCGGCCAGAAACGCGGCCCACTCGGAGTCGATGGCCAGGCCATTGGTTTGAATGGCGTGGTGAATGGGAAGGTTTTTGTGGTTGTGGCGCTTTTCGATCTCGATCAGGTTTTTGTAAAAATCGAGGCCGGCCAGGGTGGGCTCGCCGCCCTGAAAGCCTATGTCGAGGGCCCCCTCGGCCTGCGCGAGCGCTTTTTGCACAATGGTTTCCAGCGTTTCTAGGCTCATGCGGCCGTAATTGGCTTCTTCGCGCTTGGCCGCTTCGTCTAAATAAAAACAGTAACGGCATCGCATATTACATGTACTCGACGCCGGTTTAATCAATAGGTTAATAGCAGGCATGCATGTTGCCCCTTTGAAAAAGTGTATCGGAGATTCGTCTATCGGAGTTCGCCGCTAGGCGAACTCGAGACGCAGCAAAGTCGCTTAAACACAAGATCTGCTTGAAGCTGCGTCTATTATACCATAGGGGAATTAGGATATGCAATGGTTTTCCCCTTTCCGTTGCGGTTTTGAATGCGGATAGAGATAATTATACCTAAAAAATATCCTCGTCCGTTGACGAGGATATCTATACCAAATTCGCTTACGCCTGCAAACAGCTCGTCGCTCAGTTGGAGTCTGCCAGTGTAGCACACAGGCTATTTTGCCAATACAAATATTCTTCCCATGCTCCATCATGCCATATCTTCTTCATTCTTATCACTCAATGAGTTCGTGTTCGTGGGTATTTCTCCCTTCCTTTATATCAGCAATACGCTTTTCTAACATAGCTATGTGTTTATCGCTATAAAATGGATCGGCCGACACTTCAAAAGGAATTCGCCTTTCTCTTCCTACTTTGGTTGCAAAAATTGTAAACGCAGCGGTCATACTTAATCCCATTTCTTTGCAAGCTTCTTCCATATTTTTTTTAACTTCGTCATCTAAACGAAAATTGACCATACTCATGAAATATTCCCCCTTTCATGTATAATTAATTTTACCACTTTGTAAAGTGTATGTCAACAAATCGCTTTACATTATTCATAAGATTTAAAGAAAAGATGGACAAATTCACCTTTTTATTTATAGTTATTATGGCACTTTATTAGCGAATAATACCTCGAATTCTTTTACAAGAGCGCGCAAGGCCTTCCTAAATTACTTGTCAACCCTTTCCAAAACTGTTATTATAATCATGAAAAATCTCTTACATTCCCAAACGGAGGACTTCGCCATGAATCAAAACCACGTACTTGTTCTCGGCGGCAGCTATTTCATTGGCCGCTGCGTCACCGAGGCGCTCGCCGTGGCCGGCTACACCGTCTACACGCTTAACCGCGGCACCAAGCCCAAGGTTCACGAGGCCGTACACGAAATCATCTGCGACCGCAATGACGCGGCCGCCATGAAAGCCGCCCTGGCCGGTCACACCTTTGC
>CALWPV010000104.1 GCA_944383515.1 uncultured Clostridia bacterium | reverse complement strand
TCATAGCGTTCGCTGCGCCCCGGCGCATCCTGCTGCTGATAAAAGCTATTGGCGCCGCTTGGCATAACCACCGCCAACTTCTTCTCATGCTGCTGATTATACACGCTCAGATACCGATACAAATTGGTAGACGCCAGCCAGTTAATATAACTGCCTTGCACGCCGTGCAGCAAATAGAGGCAGGCCATGCGCTCACCGCTTGACAAGCTTTCCAGCGGCGCCACCACCTCAATCGTTACGCTGCGCCAAAGGCTGCGCGAAAAAAGATCCATTTTCATAATGGCCATGGCTTACACCTCCCTTTCTTTGGCGGCCGCGCCGCCGCTTTGTGGCAGCAGCCAGCCCAGCATATCCGGAAGGTGACCGTCCCAATAGTCCCAGGTATGGCCTCCGGGGTGCTCTTCATAGGTATGCGATACGCCGCAGCGCTGCAGCAGCGCGTGGTAATCGCGGTTAACCTGCAGCAGCGGGTCTTCGGTGCCGATGCTGAGGAAAAGCTCGGGCAGGGGCACGCGGCGCGCGAGCGCGTCTTGCAGGGTTTTGGCAAGATCGGCGCCGTGCCCCAGCTCTTTAGCCTCCTTCTCCACGGTAATGCCGGCGGACAGGGCCGCTACTTTGCCAAATACGCCGCTATGGCGCAGGCCAATACGCAGCGCGCCGCCCCCGCCCATGGACAGACCCGCCAGGAAGGTGTCTTCGCGCCGGGTAGAGAGCGGAAAGGCGGTTCGGGTAAACGCGACCAGCTCGCTGGCAATGTAGGTTTCAAAATATTCGGCGCGCTCGGGAAAGTCCAGATAATACGCGTTTTCGCCCGAGGGCATAACCACCGCCAGGCCGAGCGCCGGGGCCAGCCGCGCGATGCGCGTGTAGCTGACCCAGTCCATGTAATTGCCTTCATAGCCGTGCAGCAGGTACAGCGCCGGAAAGGGGCCGGCCTGCACGCCGCTTGACGCGTCAACCGGAAGCAGCACATTGACCGATGTAATGCGCTGTATGCTTTCAGCCATGAAGTCCATTTGAATCAGTGCCATGCTGTTTTACCTCGTCTTCTTTTCGGATTTGTACGCGGCGTATTTTGCCGCTGATCGTTTTGGGCAGTTCTTTTACAAATTCAATCACGCGGGGATATTTATACGGCGCCGTCACTCGTTTTACGTGATTTTGCAGCTCCTTCACCAGCGCGTCCGAGGGCGTATACCCCTCGGCCAGTACAATGGTGGCCTTCACAATTTGACCGCGCACCGGGTCGGGCACGGCGGTAATGGCGGTCTCCACCACGGCCGGGTGCTCTAAAAGCGCGCTTTCTACCTCGAAGGGACCAATGCGGTAGCCCGAGGACTTAATCACGTCGTCGGCCCGGCCGACAAACCAGAGGTAGCCGTCTTCGTCGCGCCACGCCTGATCGCCCGTATGGTAATAGCCGCCTTGCCATACGCGGCGGGTTTCCTCCACATTGTGGTAATAGCCCACAAAGAGGCCGTACGGCTTTCCGTGTTTAATATTCACGCAGATTTCGCCCTCGACGCCGTTTTCGCAGGGACGGCCGTTTTCGTCTAACAGCTCAATGCCAAACCCCGGCGTGGGGCGCCCCATCGACCCGGGCTTCGGCTCCATCCACGGCGTTGTAAAAATCGCCACCGGCGTTTCCGTCTGGCCAAAGCCCTCGCGCAGCTTAATGCCCGTTAACTCGTACCACCGCTTGTACACCTCGGGATTAAGCGGCTCTCCCGCCACATACGAGGCGCGCAGCGAAGAAAGATCGATGCCGCTCAGATCCTCCTGAATGAGAAAGCGATACACCGTGGGCGGCGCGCAAAAAGTTGTAATCTTATATTTTTCGATCATGCGGGCAATGTCCAAAGGCGGGAAGCGCTTTTCGTAGTCGTACGCAAAAACGGCCGCCTCGCACATCCACTGCCCGTACAGCTTGCCCCAAACCGCCTTACCCCAGCCGGTTTCCGACATGGCAAAATGCCGGTCGCTCGGGTTTAAATGGTGCCAAAACGCCCCGGTCGCAATATGCCCCAGCGGATAATTAAAATCGTGCGCCACCATTTTAGGCTGCCCTGTGGTGCCCGACGTAAAATACATCAGGCTAATCCAGTCCGGCGAATACAAAGCGTCCCACGACGCGCGGCTGTATGCCTCGCCCGCCTCCTCCACCATTTGGTCAAAATCAAGGTAGCCTTCCCGCTCTCCGCACACGCAGGCCTTCATCACCTCACCAGGCCGCGCGCAGCGCGAAACACCGTCGCTCACATGCTCAATCAGCGCGTCGTCCACATCGGGCGCCCCCGTGCAGAGAATCATTTTCGCATGCGACGCATCGATCCGGTACGCAATGTCTTTCGCTGTCAGCAGGTTGGTGGCGGGAATCGCGGTGGCCCCCAGTTTATGCAGTCCAATCATAGCGTACCAAAACTGGTAGCGGCGTTTTAAAATGAGAATGACCGCGTCGCCCTGACGCACGCCGGCCTTAGCAAAGGCTCCTGCCGCCTTAGACGAAAGGCGCGCGATGTCGCCAAACGTAAACAGCCGCTCCTTCCCTTTATCGTTGCACCAAATGAGCGCCGTTTTATCCGGCTCTATTTTGGCCAGCTCATCGACTACGTCAAACCCGTAGTTAAACCGCGGCGGCGCCGTAATGGAAAAATGCTCGCGAAAATCCTGATCCGATTCATAGTCTACGCGGCAAAACCGTTCTATAAAGCGCATGCTTTGTGTGCCTCCCCTCATACAATAATGACCAGACTCTTCGCCGGTTTGCCGTCGAGCGCCTGAATGCCGTGGGGACTGGTAGATTCAAAATAAACGGAATCGCCCTCTTCCAAGATAAATTCATGGTGGTCGATACGCATGCGAAAACGCCCTTCTAAACAATAATGATATTCATGCCCCGAATGAACATTGACGGGCATTTCACCCCCGTCTCCGGGAGGAATGGTTACCAAAAACGGCTGCATGCGCCGGCCCGCAAAATTATACGCCAGGTTTTCATAGCCATAGGCGGCGTTGCGCTTGCTGCCAACGCCCTGTCCCTTACGCACAATGGAAATATGAGACAGCTTCGGAGCGCTTCCAGTAATGAGCTCGGTAAGGTCAATACCTACCAAGCGGCAAAAATCATGCATAACGCTAACCGGTATTTCGCTCTGCCCATTTTCGTAGGCTTCATATTCCGCTGCGTCCATGCTTAGCTGCGCAGCCATCTGCTCCTTGGAATAGCCGCAGTCCTCCCGCATGCCCCGCATCCGCTGCGCGATTTCTGTTTCATGGGTCATAAAGATTTCTCCTCTCTCCCTTCGGTATGCCAGCTCTGTAAACAGATACGTTCAGAGGCATTAGTCTCTGAACGTATGATTTTCTATACTCTGACCCGCATACCGCGCTTTTTCATAAGGCTCCACAATGTCCCGCACCTGTGGCAAAATTTCGGCCACTTCTTCTGGAGTATCGCAGGTTTTTACTTTTTTACCTATTTGTGTGCGCACCAATTTATAATACGCCCGGCGCACCTTGTTTTCCGGACTTTGATCCAGAAAGCTGCGCAGCGAACGCCGCTTTTTCTTCTGCTTGGGTACGCTTTTTAGAAACACCTTGGTTTCTTCGTAGTTTTTCTCCTGATACCGGTAGTTCTGGCTAAACCGCTTAATCATGAAGTACACTGCCATAACAATGGCAATCACGGCAACGGCAACAATAACGACCTCCAGAATGTTTTGCAAGATAACCCAAAACGGACTGCTCTCGCCTGCGTAAACAGCCAGCCCCGGACCGCCGGAATCTTCTATCGTCATCGACTCCATCATCTCGGACTCGCCGCCGACATCGTTTAAATACGCTCCCGCATTCTGAATGGCCCTTACCAGCCAGGCTCCCAGCCAGGCCAGCAGATCGTCTAGCCCTATAAAGTATAAAAACCCAAAGCCAAGCAGCGCCAAACCAATATAACCGGCTAGCATTTGGTTGTTAAACCGAATAATTCTCTTCACCGAAAAATTACTTTTTTCGTCGGTGGCCATAAGCGCATCGTGCACGCCTAGCCAGTGCGTATAAAATAGATAGAGCACCGAATACAAAAAGGCCATGGCCGCTATCGCCCACTGCGCGCTCAGCCGGTCGCGGTTAATAGCCAAAACACAAATGCATAGCATGCCCAGCATAGAAAAAATGTACAGCATGGTAGACGCCTCGCGTTCCGGCTCACTGGACAGCTTGCGCACAAAACCGTACAGCGTTAATAAAATCCAGAAAATAACGCTCAGGGTCGTTAAAATCATGTGGGGCGAAAGCGCAATCCACGCCAGCAGCAGCAAATGCACCGCAATAAAAAGAACAATATTACGCCCCAACCGGCGCACCACCGTAGAAATCCACGGCATGAGAAAAAACGGCAGCGTGTAGTACGCATAGCCCCAGCCATCCGCCAGGTCGTAACCGGCATAAAAAATTAACACACAGCCCGCGAAAAATAACAAAAACACCTTCAGTGACTCGATCAGCACCGGATACTTAGGGCGTTTTATATACTCGGGGTCGTCCAAACGACCGTCAGAATATCGCATGTCCATACCAAGCGCCCCCTTTCTCAGACCTTATAGAAATAAAAATCTTCTATTTCATTTTCCAGCGCGCGTTCCCGCTCACTCATTTCGCTGTATCCCACCGCCGAAACTGGCGCAATCCACTGACAGGCGTCGGTATATTGCCGCAGCTCGTCATACGCCTGTATCATATCTTCATTACGATACGGACAAATCATAACATAATAATCTTCCGCCCGCCGCTTCTCCTGCAGCTGGTAAACCACCTCGCAGCCACTCGTCCCTGTGGCGTTTAAATCCAGCCTTGCCAGCACTTCCAGTACCGAAGCAATATGGTTTTCACTGCAGCCAGCGCCCAGTTCCGGCTCTTGCCGGTCTATACTATCTAGCCCGTTGCTGTAGAAGCTGGCCGCAATGCCGTCGCGCTCTAGGCGGCTAATGAGCGCGCCCGCGAGGCGCAAACCGGCCTCGTAAATGCCTTCGTCGTAAAAATTGGAGCTCTTGTCTGTAAGCAGAAGAACGTGAACCGTTTGATCGACCGTGTATTCGTGCGTGTTGACCAGCCATTTGCCGCTCCGGGCCGAGGCTTTAAAATTGATGCTTTTAAAGCTGTCTTGGGGCTGGTAGTCGCGAATACCTTTAAAAAGATACGGATCCTCCATGGTATAGCGCTTGGTAGCCATGGTGCCCATCATTTTTTCGTACGGCACGTCGAAGATTTCTTTTTCGACCAGCGCGGGGTATACCGTGACTTCGGCGTAGTTATCGTATACTTTAACAAACTTGGAAGTAATAAATAAATCGTAGCTTAACAGATCTAGGTGTTTGATCTGATACACGCCGCGCCTTTCGAGTGTAATTTTGCTGGTACGCGTAATTTGCTGGTGAAACAAAATGTTGAATACGTCGCTGCGAAACAGATTGTCTGTTTTCCCGTTACGAAAAACCTGAAATTTTAAATGGACCCAGGGCATGGGCAGGAGTTTGTCGTTAGTCAGAATCTCGGTAAGCTCTGTTTCATGCCCCTCCACGAGGAACTGATCGCGAATTTTGACCTGGGCGCTTAGGCCTTTGCTCCAGAATTTTTTATAAACCTGTTTCTGGAGGGCCAAAAGCAAGACAACAATAATAAATATGATGATAACCGGCATGGCTCATCATCCTTTCTGTTCGTCCAGATTCCACTCCTCGGTTGGGACCTCGACCGATTCCAAAATGTCTCCAATCATGTTAATGATTTGAGTTGATTTGTTGCGCTGGCTGCCGCGCAAAATGATGCGATGGCCTAAGACCGGCACGGCCAGGTCTTTAATGTCGTCCGGCGTAACAAAGCCGCGGCCACGAATGGCTGCCAGGGCCTGCGCCGCTTTGAGCAGCGCTAAATTGCCGCGCGGGCTTACTCCCAGCTGCACGCCTTCATAGGTGCGCGTTTGTTCTACAATATCAACCGTATAGGCCGCCAGATCCGGGTGGATCGTGACTGCCTTGACGCTTTCCTGCATGTCCAGAAGCTGCTCGCGGCTGCAAACGGCTTCCACGTTTTCTGCCGGTACCTCGTTGACAAAACGGCGCAGAATTTCTATGGAGTCTTTTTTGTCGGTATAGCCCATGGAGAGCTGCAGCAGGAAGCGGTCAAGCTGCGCCTCTGGCAAGGGGAAGGTGCCCTGGGTTTCTACCGGATTTTCCGTTGCAATAACAAAAAAAGGCTGTTCCAGCACATAGGTATGCCCGTCTACCGTGATTTGCTTTTCTTCCATGCTTTCCAGCAGGCTGGACTGCGTTCTGGGCGTGGCGCGGTTAATCTCGTCTGCCAGTAATATGTTGGTAAACAGTGCGCCCTCGCGAAATACAAATTCGCCTTCTTTTTGGTTATAATAATTGATACCAATCAGGTCCGAAGGCAGCAGATCGGGGGTGAACTGAATTCGTTTGAATTTTGTGTCCAGTGACCTAGCTAGTGATTTGGCTAACACCGTTTTACCGGTTCCCGGAACGTCTTCCAATAAAACGTGCCCCTTGGCCAGGAGCGCCGCCAGAATCAGGTCGATTTTTTCTGATTTTCCAACAACAACCTTTTCCATGTTGGCTTTAATCTTTTGTATAATGGTCTGAATTTCTGAAATTTGCATAGCAAAACACCTCGCTTAGTCTAGTTCTTTTTATTATAGCACTAAAATTTGTAAGAGTAAATCAAAAATAGGTCGCTTCCGCAAGAATTTTTGTTCATTCTATTTCAAAAATCACTTTCCTTTTTGCTTCAATTGTGGTAGACTATAGCCGATTATGAGCCTGCCTTTGTATGCAGGCTTTCAAACTCCCGGGAGGATGCATATATCATGAAAGCTTCTACTACAGAGTCTCTTAAAATCCATGGCCGCGTAGTACTTTTAGTCGTTATCGGCAGTCTGATTTATTCCGTCGGTATGAATTTATTTTATACCAAACAGCATTTGTTGAGCGGCGGCGTAACAGGATTTGCCCAGCTTATACATTATCAATTCGGCCTGCCTATTTCCGTAATGGTTGTTGCGCTTAACATCCCTCTGTTCTTAATCGGTTGGAAATTTGTTAATCGCCGTTTCTTCCTCTATAGTTTAATGGGAATGGCTATCTTTTCGCTCTGTCTCGAGCTGGGTTCTCAGTGGTCGCTGCCCTATGACAGCACGCTAACGTCGGTCGCTCTGGGCGGTGTATTAACCGGCCTTGGTCTCGGCATCATTTATCGCAGCGGCGCTTCAACCGGCGGCAGCGATATCATTGGTAAAGTGTTACATAAATATTTTTCCATGAACATGGCTACAACCGGCATGGTCGTTAACGCCGTTGTTGTGTCCCTCTCCATGCTGATTTATGGCATTGACCAGGCAGTTTTAACGCTTTGCGCCATGTTCCTTGGCTCTAATGTGACCTCTTATGTCATTGACGGTATCGATCACCGCCGAGCCATTACCATTATTACCGCCAATCCCGAGCCCCTTTGCAAGGTGCTTATGGAAACCTTAAGCCGTGGCATCACCATTACCAAAGGCACCGGCGCCTATACCGGCGACGACCGGTATACCCTATACTGCGTAATCAGCAAGCACCAGCTGGCGCCGCTCAAGGCTATTGTCAAGAAAACAGATCCAAACGCCTTCTTCACAATCACTACCGTAAACGGCGTTTATGGTCACGGGAATAGCTTCGTATCGTTGGAGGAAATGGAATAATCGTATTAAACGGGCTATCGCTAAGCGATAGCCTTTTTTGTGTTAACTCTCTTCTGCCCATGGCGCCACAAAGCCCGTCGGCAACAAAAGCGGCGTGGTTTCGCTTGAATATACCGCCGCAGCGGAATAGCGGAAATTTTTCCGCTATTCCGTTTTTATATATAGCCGCCACGGAACAACGGAATGCTTTTCCGCCATGCGGTCCGTCCCTTTATTATTGGCGCGGAACGATTAGGGTTCGATTCCGCGATCGGCTGCGTCCCTTTGACACTACCACGAAATATTGGGTAGTTTCTTTCCGTCGCAAGGTCCGTCCCGATGTTACGACCACGGAAAAATTGGCTTCGTTTTCCGCTGATATAATGCCTTTGAGTTACTGACCACGAAATAAGCAAACGGTTTAAGTTCCGAATGTCTTTATTTAAAATACATTTATCCTTGTTGATTTCAGCAGGGACGGAGCTATCGCTTGGTTTTTCGTGGTCTCTTACTCTATAAAGA
>CALWPV010000103.1 GCA_944383515.1 uncultured Clostridia bacterium | reverse complement strand
GTGGAATTTACTCTGAGAATAAAACAGTGAAATTTCACTTCCGATCAACTGTGCCCTTTTTTAACCTCATTCTCTCGGATTCATAGAATATTTTACACCAAAGCAAGGAAAAGAGCCATCATTTTTTTGCAAAAGGCAAAATCTGATGGCTCTATATGGAAGTTACTTTAAAAAACTAGAACTTACTTTGAAAACTAACCCAAATGTTAACTTATTCTTTTTTCCTCTCTAAGAGGCAAATTGCCTGCGCTGCCATGCCTTCTTCCCGGCCGGTAAATCCCAAATGTTCCTCGGTTGTGGCCTTTAAATTGATCTGCTCCGGCCGGCAGCCCAAAATCTGACTGATCTGTTCTTGCATAGCCGGAAAGTAGGGCCCAATTTTAGGGCGCTGCGCAATGACAATCGCGTCCAAATTACCAATCTCATATCCCTGCTCTTGCATTAGCGCCGCCACATGCGCCAATAGCCGTAAGCTGGCAATGCCTTTGTATTGAGGATCAGAATCCGGAAAATGCCGGCCAATATCTCCTAAGCCCAGCGCTCCCAAAATGGCATCCATAATCGCGTGAAGCAGCACGTCGGCATCTGAATGCCCCAACAGCCCCCTTTCAAAAGGAATTGTAATGCCGCCTAAAACCAGCGGACGCCCTTCGCAAAGCTGGTGCACGTCGTATCCGATACCTACACGCATAAAGCCCTCTCCCTTCTGCTCTTAACTGCTCTTCTTTTTATATTCCGACGGCGAACAACCATAGCGTTTTTTAAAAAGTTTGCTAAAATAGTAAGGATCTTCATACCCTACTTGCTTAGCCACTTCCTGCACCGAAAAGTGCCCCTCACGCAAAATTTCCTGCGCTTTATTCATGCGCAGATTGATCAAATAATTGATCGGCGTATCGCCCGTAATCTCTTTATAAATTTTAGTAACATACGTGGTACTCAAATAAGTATATCGGGCAATCTCCTCAACCGAGATCTTCTTCATGTAATTTTCCTGAAAATACTGGGTAATGGTTTGCGCGATCGTATTTTTATCGTACATTTTAAGCTGGAAATAATCCTGGATGTTGCCAGATCGCTGCGGAGAAAGTTCTTTGAGCACCAAAACCAAAAATTGCTGGCTGAGCACTTTTGTTAACAAATCCCACCCCACGTCTTTCTTTTCCTGCGTTGCAATAATCTCATGGTAGCAGTTATAAATTTCATGCTGATATTTGCGAATCGGGATCACCGTATTATAAATCGGAATGTAATTATCCGGATATCCTTTAATATTTAAGTTTTCAAAGCCAAGATAAAAAACTGTCGCTTCATTCTTTCCATGTGAAGGTAAACTTCGATGTAAAGTTCCTGGATTAAGAATTACCAAATCTTCTTTTTTCGCTTCCAATTCTTGCCCATTGATAACATACGAACAGCGCCCGGACACCACATATTGAATGGTTAAAAAATCATGTGTGTGCTCTGGTACTTCGTAGACCATTTTTTGCTTATAATGAAACATTACCTTTGGGTTAAATTCTTCTGCATTGATTTTCAGATGGCACATATTACCGTTGTTTCCTCCCCGATTTAGCGGCTTCTTGCCTGCTAAACTTCCCATGTAGTATATCATTTTGCCCCTCAAAATGCAACTGTCCCACCCATACTCGTCAAAAAAACACCGGCCATATCCGTTTGTAGGATATGACCGGTGCAGCTTCTTGCTGATCTAATCTATTACATCATGCCCATGCCGCCTGCGCCGCCAGCCGGGTTAACCGGAGCTTCCGGTTCGGGCTTATCGGCAACAACCGACTCTGTCGTCAAGAAGGTACCTGCTACAGAAGTTGCATTTTGCAGAGTGGTACGCGTTACCTTAACAGGATCAATAATACCAGCTCCTACCATGTCTACATACTCATCCGTCAGCGCATTGTACCCTGTGCCAGTGGGAGATTCCATTAAACGATTGATAACAACAGAACCTTCGGTTCCGGCATTCGTAGCAATCTGACGAACCGGAGCTTCCAGAGCCTTGATAACAATCTTAGCACCCGTCTTCTCGTCGCCGCTCAGAGTCTCGGCAAGCTTCTGCGTGTCTTTAATGGCATGGATAAAGGCGCTACCACCGCCGCAAACAATGCCTTCCTCAACGGCAGCACGCGTTGCAGCCAGTGCGTCTTCCATACGCAGTTTCTTTTCTTTCATTTCTGTTTCGGTCGCTGCGCCTACTTTAATAACCGCTACGCCGCCAGCCATTTTAGCCAGACGCTCTTGCAGTTTCTCGCGATCGAAGTCAGAAGTCGTTTCCTGAATCTGCGTTTTAATCTGTTCAACACGAGCAGCAATGGCCGCTTTGTCGCCATAACCGTCTACGATAATGGTATTTTCTTTCTGTACCTTAACCGATTTTGCACGGCCCAGCATATCCAGCGTTGCCTCTTTCAGCTCCAGACCTACTTCTTCCGAAATAACACGGCCGCCGGTCAGAACCGCAATGTCTTCCAGCATAGCTTTTCTTCTGTCGCCAAAACCAGGTGCTTTGACTGCTACGCAGTTAAAGGTACCACGCAGTTTGTTAACAACAAGCGTAGCCAGCGCTTCGCCTTCCACATCTTCTGCAATAATAAGAAGTCTGGAACCCGTCTGCACGATCTGCTCCAGAAGCGGCAGAACTTCTTGAATATTGCTGATCTTTTTATCGGTAATTAGGATATAAGGATTCTCCAGATTCGCTTCCATTTTATCCATATCGGTGCACATATACGCCGACAGATAACCACGATCGAACTGCATACCTTCAACCAGCTCCAGCTCGGTATTCATGGTTTTGGACTCTTCTACCGTGATAACACCGTCGTTAGAAACTTTCTCCATAGCGTCAGCAATCATGCTACCAACTTCTTCGTCGCCAGCCGAGATTGCCGCTACCTGAGCGATGTGCTCCTTGCTGCTTACCGGAGTCGCAATTCCTTTAATGCTCTCCACTGCCTGATCGCAGGCCTTTTTCATACCCTTACGAAGGATAATCGCATTGGCGCCGGCCGCAATATTCTTCAGACCCTCATGAATCATAGCCTGTGCCAACACCGTAGCCGTTGTCGTACCGTCACCGGCTACATCGTTTGTCTTGGTTGCCACTTCCTTAACCAGCTGAGCACCCATATTCTCAAACGGATCTTCTAACTCAATCTCTTTAGCAATCGTAACACCATCGTTCGTAATCAGCGGTGCACCGAATTTTTTGTCCAGTACAACATTACGTCCTTTCGGACCCAGCGTAACTTTGACAGTATCTGCCAGCTGATCTACGCCGCTTTGCAGCGCATTTCTTGCTTCTGTTCCAAATTTAATCTCTTTAGCCATAATAATAATAGCCTCCTTGCTTCTTATTCTTCAACAATTGCCAAAATATCGTTCTGTCTTAAAATAATATACTCTTCCCCATCGAGCTTAACTTCTGTACCCGCATATTTCGAATACATAACCTTCTGGCCGGGCTTTACTTCCATCTTCACTTCTTTGCCCTCTACCACACCGCCAGGACCTACCGCGATTACTTCTGCCTCCTGCGGTTTTTCTTTAGCTCCACCAGTCAAAACAATACCGGATTTCGTGGTTTCAATGGCTTCAAGCTGTTTCACAACAACTTTATCTCCTAACGGAACTAATTTCATAACAACAACCTCCTCATATCGATGGATCATGCCATTTTTATTTTGTTAGCACTCACCAAGCATGAGTGCTAACCAACTGTTCTATATCTTATTCTTTTTACCTTTAGATATCAAATCTAATTAAAACCAATTATAGGCTATTATTTTATATTATCTTTGTTTTTCTCCTGTTTCCTTGTTTTTCCTTTATTTTCAATTTCTTGCTAAAAAGCCAATAGCCGCCGGCCATTTCTAGTCCAGCGGCTATTCCTTAATCTTCATTCAGTCCGATTACCATATCAATCGGCATGGAAAGGACAATGCCTTTCGCTTCACTGCGCATTCCGCAGCTCTCGCCAATGGCCTGCATAATCGGAAGCTTATCCTCTGTTTTAGTTACAATTAAAACCATTTCCTTTTCTTCCTGAATGCTCATGCCCCAGAAACCCAGCGCTTCTTCATTGCCAATACGCCGGCTATGTACAATGGTACCTCCACCGGCCCCCGCTTTTCTGGCTGCTTTCATAACCTCTTCGCTATAGCCCTGATTGACAATGGCTACAATCAAAGCATGTTTTAACTCTTCCATTCTCATTTTCTCCTTTTCTTTTTCACCGAGCGGCGGCATATTTTCTACACCTAAGAACTGATCTAGCATTCGCAGAATCAGATTATTGGCTCCGGATAGCGGTACGGTAAACGCAATGCCACTATTAATGCTTCCCAATCGCAATTCTTTTTTCAGTTTTTTTAGCATTGTATCCGCCAAAAATTTAGGCAAAATACTCATTAAAATACTTTTTTCAGGGTTTCCCAGCCCCAATAAATCAATCATTTCATTGGGCGCTGTTCCCAGTGCATTCCATTGATATTGTATCGGGACGGCTCCCTCCCGAAACATTTCCTCTGCTCTTTCAAAAAGTCTCGGCGTGGATATTAAAAAGAGCACACGAAACGGCGTATGCCTTTGATTTGGACACATGTACTTAATCCTCCTTAATTTCAACGATGCTATCGCTATCTTCAGGAATCAGGTTAACCGGCTTCGTCATCTTCTGCTGCCGGTTCTGTTTAGTTCGATACTGGATGCCCATCAGCTGAATGGCAATGAGCGGCGTTAAGGCCACTAACGCAACGGCGCCAAAGGCATCGGTCATAATATTGCCTCCTATCGCTTCACAAGCGCCAATACACAGCGGCAAAACAAAAGTAGAAGTCATGGGGCCACTGGCCACCCCACCGGAATCGAACGCAATACCGACAAAAATTTTAGGAACAAATCTTGACATAATTAACGCTATGATATAACCGGGAATCACAATCCACTGTATAGAAATTCCCGTCAAAATTCTTACCATTGCTAATCCCAAACTAATCGCCACGCCCGCTGACAGACAGCGGTTCATGGATTTGGCAGGAATAAACCCGTTGGTAACCGATTGCACCTGATGGTTTAAAATTTGAATGGCCGGTTCGGCTTTGACAATAAAGTATCCGATAAGCATACCGATCGGAATGAGCAACCATTTTTGCGAAGAAGCCGCCAGCTCGTACCCTAACAAAGTTCCCGCCGGCGCAAAGCCCACATTAACGCCACATAAAAAGACAACCAGGCCTACATATGTGTACAGAAAACCCATAATAATGCGTATGATTTGCCGCTGTTTATACCGCCGGCTAACCAGCTGGAAAACGAGAAAAACTCCGGCAATGGGCAGCAAAGAAATGAGCACTTCTCGTGCATAATGCGGCAGTTCCCAGCCAAAGGCCAAAATCACGTCCCGCATCGTCTCAACCGTTGCAATTCCAGAAGCTCCATAAGCCGTCTCTTCAGCCGAAAAACAATAGCCTAAAATCATAACCGCCATAATGGGGCCCACGCTAGATATGGCTACCAGGCCAAAACTGTCACTTGACGCGTCTTTATCGCCGCGCACCGCGGACAAACCAACACCCAGCGCCATAATAAACGGCACGGTAATAGGGCCTGTCGTTACGCCGCCAGAATCAAAAGCAACCGCCAAAAAGCCATCTGGCACAAAAAATGAGAAAATCAAAACCACCGCATACATTACGATTAAAATTGTAGAAAGATCGATCTTCCATACAATACGTAAAACAGCCATGGCCAAGCAAATTCCCACGCCGGCGGCCACCGTAAAAATAAGCACCTGATTCGGAACCGACGGCACCTGATTCGACAGTACCTGCAGATCCGGCTCCGCAATGGTAATGAGCACGCCCATAAAAAAAGCAATTAAAACCACCAACAGCTTTTTTCGCGATTTTGACATCTGGATACCGATGCCTTCTCCCAGCGGCTCCATTGCAATTTCAGCGCCAAGCTGAAACATACCCATTCCAAAAATGAGCATCACGGCGCCAACCAGAAACATGGCCATAATGCCTACTTCCAGCGGCACTAAAAAAACACTGATCACCAGGACAATGCCAGTAATCGGTAAGACCGCCGAAAGCGATTCCATAATTTTAACTTTTAACGTTCGATTCAAGGGAACACCTCCACTTCTTTTACAATCTACCTGCTCGGCAGGTTGACTGATGTTCCGAAAAGTTACACAAAACTGCTCAATATCACCTCTTCTGTATAATTGTAACATACTTTTTATTTTTTGACACTATAAAATTTTTCGTTATTCTCTTCGCAATGAGCCGTATATGCTGACGCCCCAAATCTGGCAAGTTTCCGTTGCTTCCCTTTTTTAGGTAACTTGTCGCGTTTACGCGTCAAACTTATGATATAATACCCACACAGGACGACCGTAAGAATCCCGAAGGGATTCTTACTAAGTTTGGCGCGTTTACGCGCCAAACTTATGGTATAATAGACGCACAGAACGACCGTAAGAATTCTTGTCAAAAGTCAAGTAAAAAAGGGAGGACACCATGGCAACAGGTATCATCTGTGAATATAATCCTTTTCACAAGGGACATGCTTATCACCTTCAAACCATTCGGCAGCACACCGGCTCATCCCCCATCATCGGGGTCATGAGCGGTCACTATGTACAGCGCGCCGAACCGGCCATGCTAGATAAATGGACCCGCACCCGTATGGCGCTGGCCAGCGGTATGCAAATGGTTATCGAGCTCCCTACCTATTATAGTACGGCAACCGCTGAATGGTTTGCTTATGGCGCCGTTAGCTTGCTGGCGCATACCGGCCTTGTCGATACTCTTAGTTTTGGTATGGCCCATCCCGAGCAGCTTCCCGCCCTGCAAACGCTCTCTTCCCATCTGGCGCCCGAATCCCCCGCGTACCAGCGCTTACTGCATGAGGGGCTTCAGCAAAAACTCCCCTTTGCCGTTTCCCGAGAACACGCGCTCGCGCAGCTTGCCGAGCAGCCGCTTTCTCTCAGAGAACCCAATACCATTCTTGTGTTAGAATATATAAAGGCGCTACGCCGTACCGGTTTTTCTCCTGCATTACTGCCCGTCGCACGCCGCTCCGCGGCCTATCACGATCTCTCTTTATCGGCCGAATATCCTTCCGCCAGTGCCATTCGGCGCGCTGCGCAAAACGGACAAAGCATTTTGCCTTATCTGCCGCCTTCCGCTGCCGCCCATGCCTCACCCGCGTATGTTTTCCCTGATTCCTTCTTTGCCCCTTTAGCATATGCGATTAGTTTACACACCCGCGACTCTTTGCGTCACATTGCCGAAATGAATGAGGGACTAGAAAATCGATTGTTAGAAGCCGCTCTCGACTCTCCTTCTTACGACAAACTGCTTTCACGCCTCAAAACCAAACGCTACCCTACTTCCCGCCTGCGGCGGGTGCTCCTTAATCTTCTGCTTCAGATCACAGACTCTAAGCGAGAAGCGCTGCATTTCACCAGCGGTCCCGCTTATCTGCGGGTTTTGGGCGTTCGACGCGATGCGAAGGCGCTTCTTTCGGCTCTTATGAAGCACGCGGATCTGCCGGTTGTAACCAACCTGGCGCGTCAAATTGGTACTCTGCCCGAGCCGGCCCAGTCCATGCTGCGCGATGAAATTCGATTTTCTCAAATTTACGCTTCGTCCCACCCGCAGCTTTTGCGCGACGCAGAGTATCGAACGGGATTAGTCGTTACTTAGTTAATACAAAGAACAACAAGGCCGCCGCGCCAAGGATTTTCTCCTTGACGTGACGGCCTTGATTCATTCAATACGATCAAATCGGCTCGTTACGCAGCCACAGCCCCAACCAGTGTGTCGTTACCGGGTAGGAGGCCAGCGCCTCTTCATAAAATGCGTCATAATCCGCTTCGCTCATAGCTTCTTGTACCTGTACCTGCCAGGTTGGCTCGCTCTGTCCGCAATAATAAATCACATGGAAGCCAGAACTGGATTCTACAATGCCGGTATCGCCTACCTGCCGCGCCTCGTCAAAACACCAGTCATTAAAGTTAACAACCATTTCACCCGGCACAACATTTTCATACAAACCACCGTTCGTATTCGATCCGGTATCATCGCTCTGACTATTGGCCAGCTCAGCAAACGCTTCTTCCGTTCCGCCGTTTTCTTCCCACTGCGCCAGCAAATCATTCGCTTTATCCTGTCCCGTCTGGTATGCGTCTTCGTTTTCCATATCGGATACGCTCACAAAAATCTGGCGTACATTCACCGAAAGCGTCTCGTCCCGGTGAGGCGGCGTTACCATGTAAACCGCATAGTAATCGCTTCCATCGGCGCTTTCTACCACCGCCGTATCTCCCGGCTGCACATCGCCGCTATACACCCAGTCGGCCAAATTAGCGTCGATCTGCGAAATACTGCTATAGCCCACGTTTTCCGCCAAAGAAGAGTCCACCGCCTCTTCTCCTTCTGCCGCTTTTTCCTGCGCTCTGGCTAGGGAAGCGTCAGCAAACGACGCCTCATCGGTTACTTGCTCTAAAAAGGCTTCCGCATTGGCTTTAGCCTCTTCCGCCGTAACGCCTTCAACGCCTTCCGCTTCTTCAATCACAGAAAAGCTCTGCATGCGGAAAGTAGCAATCTGGAAATCCTGTTCATGCTCCGCGTAATACGCATCGATTTCTTCCTGTGTATATTCGCCTTCCGACGATTTTTCTAACTGGTAGGCCTGCGCTAACAGCTCCCGCTCAATGCATTGTTTGAACAAATCCAGGTTAAAGCCGGTGCCGTAATTATTGGAAAGATACTGATCAATGGTTGCTCCCGCGCTTTGCGCCGCCGATTCCAGATTGGCCAGAAGCGTATCCAGCTGCTCCTGCGATTCCTCTGGCAAAGTGAAGTTTTCTTTCTTAGCCTCTTCTGAAAGGAGAACCAAATTTTGAAGTTGATCAATTGCGTTTTGACTAAAATAGTCCGCGTAGGTCTGCCCATCCGACATTTCTTGCCGTTCTAAGGAGCGGCTTAAACTAATGGGCACATTATCGGCCCCCATATACGAGACCATAGTCTGATAATAATTATCAAACGACGCTCTGTAATAATAGCTATATTCGGCGGTGCTTATTTTAACATTTCCAATGGTTAGCGCTGTAACGAGTCGTTTTGTAATTCCCATAGAAGGAACAATTAACGCGGCAACTAGCAGCACCAGCACTACCGCCACGGCTGTCATCTTTATCTTTTGTTTTGTACTGCGTTTAATTTTCGCATGAGCGGCTCTTTGATTTTGCTCTTTTCTCTTATGAGCCTCTTTTCTTCTTTGTTCGATTTTGGCTTGTGTATCCGACATAGGTGTACCAACCTTTCAATCCAGAATTCATTTGCCCCGGCCATTATGCCTTGGCAGACAAACGATCATGAGACATTATATCACTTTTGGAAATAAAAAGCAATGTCAGAGTCCTAAAAACTGACAAACACCCCACGTTAAAACCGCAGCCAAACCTCCCTGCGCCACTTTATACAGTACAAAACGTCCCGCGGCAATGGGCGCCCTCTCCGCAGCGGCCAAGCTTTGCAAAATCACACAAACTCCGGAAAACCCCAGCAGAAAACTTATACCAACTAATTTGGCCGCTAGCGGCCAAGACGACGCAGCCGCAATCTTGGCGCCATTAGTCATTTCCAGCAGCGCTCCTATCCAGGACGGTACCCATTGCAAAATGACGGAAAAAAGGACAATAAAGCCGGCGATTGTAAGCATAAGCTGAGCGGCCGCCCCTACCGCGTCGCCCAGCATTTGTCCTAGCGGCTGGGAAACTACCGGAGGCGCCTGCTTCGGCTTATGTTTTCTTCCCCCGGGCAAAACCAAAAGCGCCGCGCATAACCACTGTATACTCAGAAGCAAATACCCCAGCCGGCTCTCTGTAAGAAGCCCCAGGCCCACCGTGCCTACCATAAAAAGCGGCCCGGCCGTGCTGCTTCCCGCCGCCAAGCGTGTCAGACGCTTTTCCGGTATTGCTCCGCTCTGATATAAAGCAGCCGCCGTTACGGTACCCGCCGGATAGCCGCAGGTTAAACCGCTCAATAGGCAAAGAAGCGAAGGCTCGAGCCCTCGAATAACCTGAAGCCGCAAAAGCAACTGAATGACGATCATAAAAGGAAGCTGCACCGGCAAAACTGCTTGATACCATAGCGTTAATCCGGCCAGACTTCCTCGCATAACGTCTTCCGGATGCGAAAAAAGCACGCATAAAAAAAGAACCACTCCTACTGTCAGGAAGGTTCTCGTTTTCTGGCGCAGCGCCATAACAATCCCCTCCGAAGCTTTAAACACGCATTCATTATGCTAATACCTTATGCTCCGGAGGTTTTTTTATGTGCAAAATTTAGTAGAGGCAGGATCAATCGCGATGTATATCCAGTTCTTTACGATTCTGCTGCAAAATACGGCTCTTCTGATCGATAACCGAAGAAAATTCTTTCGCCTTGGCGTCAATGGTTCCCATAACGTCATACAAGCGCTCCTGCGTAAAACTGGTCAACTGCTTCATTTGATCGTCAATCTGCATCAGCAAATCATCGGCATACTCCTTAGCTCCCATACGCATGTCTTTGGAGACGCGCTTGGCATTTTCAACAATCTCCTCGGCCTGCGCGTAAGCTTTGCGCGTTACCTCATGTTCGTTAATCATCTTAGCCCTCTCGTCTTCCGCCTCTTTTAGCTTACCTTCAGCTTCCCGCTGCGCTTCAATAATAATCCGATTTTTCTCTTCCAATACCCACTTAGACTGTTCAATTTCGGTAGGCATTTTAAGACGAATTTCCGTAATTAAATCAAAAAGCTCTTCGCGGTCCACCAAAACTTTATCACTAAACGGCACAGACTTGGCTTGTTCCAAAATTTCCTCAATGCTAGCTAAGATTTCTTCAATTTCCATCTGACGATCCATGATTGCTACCTCCTAAAAAATATATACTATCTAATACAGAACGCGGCACAAAATGACTCACATCGCCGCCATGCCGCAAAATATCTTTGACAATTGTTGAACTGATAAAAGAATACTTCACATTCGTAGTTAAAAAAACAGTTTCCATGGCCGGATACAAGCTTCTGTTAGCCTGTGCCATCTGCAGCTCATATTCAAAATCCGTAACCGCGCGCAGACCGCGAATCACGATGCCGGCTCCTTCTTGTTTTAAAAAATCCACTAACAATCCCTCAAAGGGACATACCTGGATATTCGGAATATGCGCCGTTGCCTTTTTTAAAAGCTCAACGCGCTGCTGCACCGTAAACATTGGATTCTTCGTTCCGTTCAGCAGTACCCCCACGATCAGCTTGTCTACTATTTTAGCGCCCCGTTCCATAATATCTACATGGCCCAGGGTTACAGGGTCAAAGCTTCCGGGATACACTCCAATACGCATGGTATTTCTCACTTTCTTTTCTTCGGATCATACCGGTCTTAAATATGAAAACCGCGTTGTCTTGTACTCTTTTTCTTTCACCAGTACTAAGCCCGCGGCCTCTACTCTGGTTTGAGAAGACGATTCAATAATCAGCAGCCCTTTCGGACCGAGAAGCGAATACTGAGCGATCAGTGCCGCCGTTTTGTTTTCCCACCCCTTTAAATACGGGGGATCCATAAATATAATATCGAACACCCGTTTTTCTTTGGCCAGTTCCTTCAGGGCACGCTCAACCGGCATGGCCCAGATTCTGGTCTGCCTTTCAAAAGAAAGTTCTTTGATATTTTGGCGAATGCAAAAAAGCGCTTTCGCATCCTGTTCTACCAGATCCAGAGTACGGGCGCCCCTCGATAAAGCCTCAATACCAATGCCGCCGCTGCCAGCAAATAAATCTAAAAATGCCGCTCCGCTAATCTCAAATTGGATCGAGCCAAATAGGGCTTCCTTTAAACGATCCGTTGTCGGCCTCGTATGAAGGCCTTCGGGCGCCTTCAGCTTTCGGCCTTTAGCGCTGCCTGCAATGACTCGCATGATAAAGTGACCTGGTCCTTTCCGGCTTTTCACACCTGGTGTCGCCTGTCTCTTCCTTATATTTTATAGATAAATTTTCAAATGTCAAGCCGAGAGCCGAAAAAATTACAGATATTTGACGCTTTGTTTACAAAATAACACAGGCATCCAAAAATTGTCACTTATAAATGACGATAAACCGCACATTCTATTATCGAACTCAAAACCGTGAGCACTTTCTGAAAAGATTGGCTTCGGGCTTGAGATTCACATCCGGTTTCACGCGTTCTTCGCCTGAAGCCAAAATTAAAACATTGGAGGAATTCATCATGTCTAGCAGATCGAAAAAGGCCGTTCCGGAAGCCAGCCAGGCTATGGAGCAGTTCAAGTATGAAGTTGCCAACGAGATTGGAGTACCGCTGAAACAGGGTTACAATGGTGATCTGACCTCTGCCCAGAACGGCTACGTTGGCGGTTATATGGTTAAGAAAATGATCGAAAAAGCCGAGTCTGATATGGCCGGCAAAAGCGGATCCAAGTTCTAAAAACCAGATACCGCCCCCCTTTTAAGAAAGGAGCTGTCGCATTCAATGCGATGGCTCCTTTCTCTGCGCTTGGCGGCGTAAATTAAAATAAGCTGAACAGAGATAAGAACCACGCTACGATCTCTGCACAACCAAAACTTTTTGACTAAATGGGGATAGATTTTCTCCCGCGCGGCGGGAATTATGACGAATGGAAAGGGAAAGGGCTTTGGCTGACTACATTTCTGAACTGCAGTACGAGCAAGCCGCGAAAATGTCCGCGATATGAAGTTATCTATTTGCGACAAATAGAGTTGGAAAATATCCAGTCAAGCAGAGACAGGTTTCTGCCCCTGCCCGATATTTTTTCTTGCGACGGAGCTAAATCCGCCTCTGCATAACCAAAACTTTTTGTCCAAATGGGGATAGATTTTCCCCCGCGTGGCGGGAAAAATGACGAATAGAGACAGAAAAGGCTCTAGATGATCTCTACTTGGCAGTATTTGGAGAGCCGAAGCACTAGCAAGTCATGATATTGTCCGTAAAATGAATTCATTTGTTCTTCATAAATAGAGAGCAAAAAGCATCGCTTCAAACAGAGATAATCCCCTGTCTCTGTCCTACATTTTTTTATTCGGACGGAGATAGTACTATCCCTGCGCGGCATTATTCTTTTTCAAACAGAGAACTCACCTTCCCTAACCGGTATTTTTTCTTGCAGCACAGGGATAGTACATGACAAAGGGACGGACCTCCCGCAGTGCCCAAGCCATGAGCCAGAGCCTTCGCAACAGGTCCGTCCCTATTCTTTTACCTTCTGAAATAAATACAACTGAATAATCCGCCGCACGATGTCTAGATTCACCGTGCCGTTCTCGTCGCGTGTCACAATGAGGCGATCATTCAGGTAATATCCTGCCTCCTCGTAGCTGCTTAGCTTAGCGCGAAAATTGGCGGCGTAGCGCGGATCGTCCATCATACCCGCGTGCTCCCAGTACACCTCGGTACCGTCCGCAAGGTACAAAGTGAAATCCGGCAGCACTCTTCGATCCGGCAGCTGCAAAGGCTTTTCGTAGTCGTAGCGCAGATTTTGCCGAGCCA
>CALWPV010000102.1 GCA_944383515.1 uncultured Clostridia bacterium | reverse complement strand
GCTGGGAGACGAGCAGTTTAAGCTAATCTACGAAGAACAGCAAAAGACGGAGATTATGCGCGAAACCGGTTTGGTGGATGAACTGGTTTTTCTCTCATTTGACAAAGCGCTGCAGACCATGCCGGCGGAAGCTTTTTTTGAGCAGGTTCTTTGTCAGCGTTATCTGGCGAAGGCCGTGATTGTTGGCGAGAATTTTCACTTTGGATACCGAGGCCAGGGCGACGCCGCTCTGTTAAGGCGGCTGTGTGAAAGCCGCGGCATGCTGTGCCAAACCTTGCGCCGCGTTACCGATGGCGGCGCCGCGATTTCCAGCAGCCGGATACGCATGTTACTGAAAAAGGGCGAGGTAGAAGAGGCAGGCAGGCTCTTGGGGCGTCCATATTTTATAGAAGGCACCGTAAGCCATGGAAAGCGGTTAGGGACCAGGCTGCATACCCCTACGATCAATATTCTTATGAGCGAAGAGCGGCTAGCGCCGAAAAAGGGCGTTTATGTATCGTATACACGAGCGAGGGGAGAAGGCTTTCCTAGTATTTCTAACGTGGGTCATAATCCTACGGTGGGCGGCGAATCCCTACGAACCGAAACACATTTGCTGGACTTTTCCGGCGATCTGTACGGCGAAGCGGTGCAGGTTGAATTACTTACGTTTTTACGGCCCGAGCGTCAATTTGAATCCGTGGAGGCATTGCAAACGCAGCTGCTAACGGATATCGCAAAGGCAAAAGATTTTTTTATCGGAGGAAGCCATGAAGAAATATAGTGTGAATGAACTGAGAGAAATGTTTCTTTCTTTTTTTGAGTCGAAAGATCATCTGCGAATGAAGAGCTTTTCGCTGGTTCCTCAAAATGACAATAGTTTGTTACTGATTAACGCGGGTATGGCGCCGCTTAAGCCCTATTTTACGGGGCAGGAGATTCCGCCTAAACGCCGGGTTACTACCTGTCAAAAATGTATCCGTACCGGCGATATTGAAAATGTGGGTAAAACGGCGCGCCATGGTACGTTTTTTGAAATGCTGGGTAACTTCTCTTTTGGCGACTATTTTAAGCGAGAGGCGATTCAGTGGACATGGGAGTTTTTAACCGAGGTAGTAGGGCTCGATAAGGATCGGTTATATCCTTCTGTATATCTGGAAGATAACGAGGCGTTCGATATTTGGAATCAAGAGATTGGCATTCCGAAGGAGCGCATTTTCCGCTTCGGCAAAGAGGATAATTTCTGGGAGCATGGCGCCGGCCCCTGCGGCCCCTGCTCGGAAGTGTATTATGATCGCGGCGAGAAATATGGCTGCGGGAAACCGGGCTGTACGGTAGGCTGCGACTGCGATCGCTATATGGAAGTATGGAACGATGTTTTTACGCAGTTTAATGGCGATGGCGCCGGCGGCTATACGGAGCTGGAGAATAAAAATATTGATACCGGTATGGGGCTTGAGCGTCTGGCGGTAGCAGTGCAGGATGTCGATTCCATGTTTGATATCGATACCATGAAAGCGATTCGTGACCGCGTTTGTCAAATTGCCGGTGTGGAGTACGGCAAAGAGCATAAAACCGATGTTTCGGTTCGTGTGATTACAGACCACGTGCGGTCGGTAACCTTTATGACGTCGGACGGGGTGCTGCCTTCTAACGAGGGACGGGGCTATGTGCTACGCCGGCTGCTGCGGCGGGCTGCCAGACATGGACGACTGCTGGGGATTACCAAGCCGTTTTTAACGGAGGTAGCCGATGTTGTCATTCAAAGTTCCAAACAGGCCTACCCTGAACTGGAAGACAAAATGGAATACATTAACAAGGTTATTTCCAACGAAGAAGAAAAATTTTATCAGACATTAGACAGCGGGCTGGCGATTCTGCAGTCGTATATGGAAGAGATGAAGGCAGAAAAGCAGACAGTGCTGAGCGCGGAGCGCGTGTTTAAACTGTACGACACCTACGGCTTTCCGCTGGACATTACCGGCGAGATTTTGGCGGAACAGGGGCTGAGCATGGATGAAGAGGGATTCCAGCAGGAAATGCAGCGCCAGAGAGAGCGCGCCCGAAACGCCAGAGGCGAGTCCAACTATATGGGCGCCGCCGCGACAATATATAATGAGCTGGATCCGGCTATGGTAACCGAGTTTGACGGCTATGACCGGCTGTGGATGGTTGGTAGTGAAATTAAGGCCATGACGGGCGATGGCGAGATGCTGTATACGGCGATGCCGGGTACGAAAGTAACGGTATTTACCGATAAAACTCCATTTTATGCGACCATGGGCGGCCAGGAAGGCGATCAGGGTACCATTCAGACCGATACGGGAATTGTACGGGTGGATACAACGATTAAAGCTATTGGCGATAAGATTGGTCATGTAGGTATGGTGCTGGAAGGCATGGTAACGGTAGGCCAAAAGGCTAAAATGGTGGTTGACGCCGATACTCGTATGGCGACGGCCCGTAATCATAGCGCGACGCATTTGCTGCAAAAGGCGCTGCGCGATGTGCTGGGAGCCCACGTGGAGCAGGCGGGTTCGTATGTAAGCGCCGACCGTCTCCGTTTTGACTTTACGCATTTTCAGGCAATGACGCCACAGGAGCTGTCTCGCGTGGAGCGCGAGGTGAATCGTCATATTTTGGCGGCTTTGCCGGTTAAAACAGAGCAGATGACCATGGAAGAAGCCCGTAAGAGCGGGGCTATGGCGCTATTCGGTGAAAAGTACGGCAGCACGGTGCGCGTGGTTTCTATGGGAGATTATAGTAAAGAGCTGTGCGGCGGAACCCATCTGTCGAATACCGCGCAGGCGGGTAGCTTTAAGATTTTGAGCGAGAGCGGCGTGGCGGCCGGTGTGCGCCGTATTGAGGCGTTAACCGGACTGGCCGCGTTGGAGCACTATAATCAGCAGGAAGAGGCGCTTAAAGAAGTGGCTGGCATTTTGAAGACAAACCCAGACCGCGTGGTGGAGGCGGCATCAACCTTAACGCAGCAGGTAAAAGATCTGCAGCGCGAGGTGGAATCGCTGCAGAGTCAGATGGCCAGCGGAGAGGCAGACGAACTGCTTCAGACGGCTGAGCAGCATAACGGGATTGCCGTACTTACGTATTATGCGCCGGAGATGGATGCGAATGCGTTAAAGCAGCTGGGCGACAGCCTCAAGGATAAGCTGGGCGAATGCGTACTCGTATTAGCCGGCGGCCAGGACAAGCTGAATTTTGTTGTTATGGCTACGGAGGCGGCGGTGAAAGCCGGCGCCCATGCGGGAAACATTGTCAAAGAAGCGGCAAAAGTGACGGGAGGCGGCGGTGGCGGCCGTCCGAATATGGCACAGGCCGGCGGTAAAGACGTTTCTAAAGTGAAGGAAGCGCTGGCAGCGGCCAAGGCGTTAATTGAAGCGCAGCTTGGCTAAGAGTCAGTTGAGTAAAGAACAGTCGTTATAGGCAAAATGTAACGGCTGTTTTTTATTCGCCAAAATTGTCAACCTAAAATAAAATATAGGTTGACAATTCTTCTTTTTTCTTGTATGATAAGACAGAAATTAAGTTGAAAAATAAGAAAGAGAGGATTGAAATGACTCAACGATCGAAATGGACCCATGATATGGTTCTGATTGCTATGTTTGCCGTTCTGATTGCGGTATGTTCCTGGATTAGCATTCCCATGACGATTCCCTTTACCTTACAAACTCTGGGCGTGTTTTTAACCTGTTCCTTATTAGGCGGCAAACGGGCGACCCTGACCATACTGATCTATATTCTTTTAGGCGCGGTAGGTCTGCCGGTATTTTCGGGTATGGCCGGCGGCATTGCTGTGCTGCTAAATACAACCGGCGGGTACATTGTAGGCTTTTTAGCTTCTGCGCTCGTCTATTGGGCGGTAGAGGCAGTTTTTGGCCGTCGGTGGCCGCTGCAGCTCATGAGCATGATCGTGGGACTGATTGTCTGCTATGCGTTTGGAACCATTTGGTATATGATTTTGTATACGCAGCAAACGGGCTCTATTGGACTACTGACGGTGCTGGGGTACTGCGTTTTTCCTTTTATTATTCCGGATCTCGTTAAGATTGCATTGGCTATGCTTCTGAGCGGGAGAATACGAAAAGTCTGGAAAAAGCCAATTTAACGGGGGCGGCCAAAGGTAAAGGCCGCCCCCATTCGTTATGCTACCATGCTTTTAACTTGCTTTTTTGGCCATACGAATCCCTTCTCGCAGCGTTCGTTTTTCGAGTTCAATGAGTTCGCCGACTAGCTGCTGGGAAGAGTTTTGCGCCAGCGGATATTTGCGAAGATCGCGCATGAGGGAACGAAGCGCCATACGAGAACCTAAGATCAGGGTTTGAGAAATGCGCCGCTTGGTTTTAGGACCGTGGGCCTGCATAGAAACCAAACGTGTGCGCATGCGGTCAAACGCGCTTAAGTCTTCGGGCGCAGTACGGTAGGGGCGCAGTCCTTCGGCTGCCAGCGACATAATGCGCCGGTGCTCATGGGCGAGATCCAGAAGCAGATCGCGGGTCTGATCGTCCTGTGTGCGCTGCACCAAGCGGTGCACACTGTCCATGCCCATTTGACACCCCTGGTATACATGATTGAGTAATAATTGCGTATCCGATGAAATGGGGGTAATAGAACTTTTTTTCATGGCTGAACCTCCTTTCTCCTGTTTAGTGTGGCAAAAAAATACGCCTTCATGCATAAAGCCGCTGGGAAAACCACTTACTTTTTGTAAACAGGGCTGTTTTTTTTGCTTTATTTCAGATATAATAGTCCTTAAGAATAGCTAGAATAGGAGAAGCGTATGGAGATAATATTAGGACTGCTTTTACCGTTTGTAGGAACAACAGCGGGAGCGGCCAGTATTTTTATTTTTAAAAATGAAATTCGGCCGGGAATTCAAAAGAGTATGCTAGGCTTTGCCTCCGGCGTCATGGTGGCCGCGGCGGTATGGTCGCTGCTCATTCCCGCCATGGATCTTTCGGAGCCCATGGGTAAACTCGCTTTTGTGCCGGCAGCGATTGGGTTTAGTTTGGGTGTTCTGTTTTTGCTTGCTATGGACCGTCTGATTCCGCATTTGCATCTTGGCTGTGAGCAGGCGGAAGGACCACGGTGTAAGCTGAAGAAAACGACAATGCTTATTTTTGCCGTTACGCTGCATAATATTCCCGAGGGTCTTAGTCTTGGCGCCGTTTTCGCCGGCATGCTGTCGGGCGGCAGCGGGCTAACCGTTACGGCGGCGTTAGCGCTTTCCATTGGTATTGCCATACAGAACTTCCCGGAAGGAGCCGTAATTTCATTGCCCTTAAAATCGGCAGGCGCCAGTAAGGGAAAAGCTTTTCTTTATGGCATGCTCTCCGGCATTGTCGAGCCCATTGCCGCAGGTATTATGCTGCTGCTGGCTTCCCGCATGATGCCGGTGCTGCCGTATCTGCTTTCCTTTGCTGCCGGCGCAATGCTCTATGTTGTTGTAGAAGAACTAATTCCCGAGGCTTCGGAGGGAGAGCATTCCAATTTAGGCACCATTGGCTTTGCGGTAGGCTTTGTGCTCATGATGATTTTAGACGTAGCATTAGGATAAGGAGGAAAAAATGGAATCCATGAAAGAATTGGAAGCTATGTTAGAGGCTTCATTTCGCCCCGTTAAAAAAGGAGATTTAGTTACCGGCACTGTATTACAGGCCGCCGGCGATGGCGTAGTGGTGGATATCGGCAGTTATATGGACGGTTTCGTCCCCTTAGACCAGTTATTATACGACGGAGAAGCGCTAAAGCAGTACCCCGCCGGAAGCCGCCTTACGCTATTGGTTACCCAGGTAGGCGGAAAAAGCGACACCATTCTTCTTTCTAAAATACAGGCCGATCAAATCACCATTTGGGAAGATTTGCAAAAAAAACGCGATGCACAGGAGAGCATTCGGGTTAAAGTAAAAGCAGCCGTGCGCGGCGGACTGCGCATACAATACAAAAGCGTACAAGGATTCATGCCAGCCTCCCAAATCGATACCCGGTATGTGGAAGACCTCGAAGCCTACATAGGGCAAGAGCTGGAGGCAGTCATTTTAGACATTGACGCTGCTAAGCAGGAGTTTACGGCATCGCGCAAAAACTTTCTCCGCGCGGCGGAAAAAATGACCAAGCAACATGCACTGCAGAGTCTGCAGCCGGGAGACCGACTTTCCGGAACGGTAGTCAAACTGGAAAAATATGGCGCATTTATAGAGCTGGAAAAGGGAGTGGTCGGCCTTCTGCATGTGAGTGATATGGCCTGGAGTAGAGTGAAAGACCCTTCTCAGATACTGGCGATCGGAGATACCGTTACGGTTGCCGTTGTCGAAGTTGACAAGGAGCGGGGGCGCATTCAGCTGAGCCTGAAAGCAGTGCAGTCAGATCCGTGGCAGGCTCTGACAGTTCAAGAGGGGCAAGTGCTATCTGCCTGCCGCGTCTCTCATTTAATTCAGAGCGGCGCTTTTATCGCGTTAACCGAAGAGATTGAGGGATTTTTGCCCATTTCTAGAATGAGCGAGAAGCGAATTCAAACGGTGCGTGAAGTGCTAAAAGAAGGAAACAGAGTCAATGTACGCGTTGAAAAAATAGATAGAGAGCTGCATCAAATTTTGCTCACAATGAAAGAGGTGCCGCAGGGCGATGAAGCGGAGCTGGCAGAGGAGAGCGAATATCAAAGCGAAGAAGGAGAGCTAACCTCTTCGTTAGGCGACGTGCTGGAGCAATTAAAGGACTTCAATTAGCAGCCAAGGAGTTG
>CALWPV010000101.1 GCA_944383515.1 uncultured Clostridia bacterium | reverse complement strand
GGAATTTTGGGAGGCTATTGAAGAAGAGTAAGAAAGGAGGCAGGGAGCGGAATGAATTTACGGCAGGAGCGAGAAGAACTGGAAAAAATCATGTTAAAAGACCCAAGATCTTGGAGCGTAAATAGCAAAGGGCGGGACTACCCCGACACGCCTTGTGATCTTCGTACCTGCTACCAGCGAGACCGGGACCGGATTTTGCATTGTAAGTCCTTTCGGCGAATGAAGCATAAAACGCAGGTATTTATTGCGCCGGAAGGAGATCATTACCGCACCCGGCTGACGCATACGCTGGAAGTATCGCAAATTGCCAGAACCATAGCCCGGTCGCTGCGCCTGAATGAAGATTTGGTCGAGGCTATTGCGTTAGGACACGATATTGGGCATACGCCGTTTGGTCACGCGGGCGAGCGGGTGCTGCAGCGCCTGTGCCGCCAGGGGTTTTCTCATTACGAACAGGGCGTTCGCGTGGTGGAAAAGCTGGAAAACGGTAAGGGGCTTAACCTCACCTGGGAGGTGCGCAACGGTATTGCAAGCCATTCTATGAGCCGGCATCCGGCTACGGAAGAGGGCAAGGTGGTGCGGCTGGCCGATAAAATCGCATATATCAATCATGATATTGACGACGCGCTGCGGGGGCAAATTATTCAGGAGAGTGATTTGCCGCGAGAACCGCTGCGGGTTTTGGGGTATAGCTTCAAAGAGCGGATCGACCGCATGATTCATAATGTCATAAGCACCAGCTTGCAGGAAGAAACGGTTACCATGTCGCCGGAAACGGAGCAGGCCATGATGGAGCTTAGGGCCAGCATGTTTCAAAATGTCTATTTGGATTCAGAGGCTAAAAAAGAAGAAAAAAAGGCGGAGCAGCTGATTGAAAGCCTGTTCCTGAAAATGATGGAAGACCCCAGCTGGCTGCCTGTGAGCGCCCAGATGAAGCTGAGCAGGCAGGAAGAAGAAAGGGAAGTACTGGTTTGCGATTACATTGCTTCCATGTCTGATAATTACGCCATGCGGGTGTATCGAGACATGTTTATGCCGCGAGGCTGGGATGTTTTGTGAAAAAATATGCTTGAGAAAAAAGGAAATGCGCCTTCTTTGTCGAATTATATCAAAGTCCCTTATCGGGAAAGTTGAAATCGAAAAGGAGGCGCATCATTATGTATTATCCGGATGAACTCATCCGGGAGATTCGGGAAGCCAATGACATTGTTGGCGTCATATCGCAGTACATGAGCCTGACTAAACGAGGCAACGGTTTTTTTGGGCTATGCCCGTTTCATGGTGAAAAAACGCCTTCGTTTTCGGTGAATGAGAAGGAACAGTATTATCATTGCTTTGGCTGCGGGGCCGGCGGTAACGTGTTTACCTTTGTTATGCAAATGGAAAACATGACGTTTGTGGAGGCAGTGCAGCATTTAGCGGAGCGGGCTCATATTGCGCTGCCTGAGGCCGAGCTTTCGCCGAAAGAAAAGCAGCGTGCCCTGCGCCGGGAGCGTATGCTGCAGGCAACTAAAGAAGCGGCGCGGTTTTATTACTACCAGTTAACCCGAACGCCGCAGGGGCAGGGCGCGCTGCAATACTTGCAGAAACGGCAGGTTACCGAAGCGTACCGGAGAAAATTTGGACTGGGGTATGCACCGGTGAGTAAGGGCGGTTTGGCTTCGTATCTGCTGGGAAAAGGGTATACGGAAGACGAGCTTCTGGGCGCCGGCCTGCTGAGCGGCAAACAAGGGCGCATTTACGATCGGTTCTTCAACCGGCTCATGTTTCCCATTTTTGATTCAGCGGGCCGTCCTATTGCGTTTGGCGGCCGCGTCATGGGAGAAGGAGAGCCCAAATACCTAAACTCGCCAGAAAGCGAGATCTTTAACAAAAGGCGTAACCTCTATGGTATGTCGTGGGCCAAAAAGAGCCGTAGAGACAGCATTATGATGGTGGAGGGGTATATGGACGTTCTTTCCCTGCACCAGGCCGGCTTCGATAATGCGGTGGCCAGTTTGGGCACAGCGTTAACGAAGGAACAGGCCATGCTGATTAAGCGCTATAGCGATCAGGTTACTTTGTGCTACGATAGCGACGGCGCAGGCACCAACGCCGCGCGGCGCGCCATTCCCATTTTGGAAGAGGCAGGGCTTAAGGTGAAGGTAATTCGGGTGCCCGGCTCTAAGGACCCTGACGAGTTTATTAAGGTAAGTGGCGCGCAGGCTTTTGAAGAGGTGATTCAGAGCGCCATGGATCCGGTGGCCTTCGAAATGATGATTCTTATGCAGCAGCACGGAACCGATACGGTAGAAGGGCAGGCCAGTACCGTGCACGATATGGCGCGGCGGCTGGCGCAAATTGCCAACGATTTGGATCGTGAGCTGCATATACGCGATGTCGCTGCGAAAATGCGGGTTTCCGAAGCCAGCCTGAAAGAAGAGGTAGAGTCGCTGCGCCGCACAGAAGGCCTGCTGGAGTATTCCAGGAGCCGAGGGCGCCGTGAGAAAGGTAAAGAAGAAGCGGCAGACGATAACGCCAAAAAACTGATGCTGGCCATTCTTATACAAAAACCTCAGGTATACCCGGCGGTTAGGCGCTGGATTAGCGTTCAGGACTTTGAGGAAGAACAAGACGAGACAACGCAGGCGGCAGAGAATAATTGGTGCCAAACGGTAGCAAACTATATTTTTCCGGCGCTGCAAGCGGGCACTGCGCCGCAGATGGCGGACGTAATCAGCTGCTTTGATTTACCGGAGCGGCAAGAGCAGGTGCTGGCGCTGGCTCAGTTAGAGATTCCGGAAGAAAAGCAGGCGCTGGAAAAGCTGGTGACAGAAACCGTTAAAAGCCTTAAAATGCAGAGTCTGGAGCGAAGTATACGAAGCAGTACAGATATGGAAACGCTGCAAGAGGCCATTGAGCAAAAGAAAGCGCTGCAGCATCTGACGCTTACTTTGTAAAGAAGAATCATATAAAAGAAATGCCGGTTCACTTTTGAATCGGGCAAACAGGGGCCGTCCCCGACATACACTATGAAAAGTGAGGATCCATTCGGCTATGCATGGCCGAATACGGTCAAAAGAAAGGAATATACTATGCAGCCTAGTGAAAGTCAAAATAAATTTCGTGAAAAGCTAAGAGCGCTTGTAGAAGCTGCTAAAAAGAAGAAAAATGTACTGGAGTACAATGAGGTTGTCGACGCGTTTCAGGACATGAATCTATCGCCCGAGGCGATTGAAAAGGTTTATGATTTTCTGGAAGGACACGGCATCGATATTATTGGGTTTATTGAAGAGGCGCCGGAAGAAGAAGAGATCGATCTGTCACTGCCCGAGGGAATTCGAATTGACGATCCGGTACGTATGTATTTAAAAGAAATCGGTAAGGTACCGCTTTTGACCGCGGACGAAGAAATTGAGCTGGCGAAGCGTATGGAGCAGGGCGATGAAGCGGCTAAAAAACGGCTGGCAGAGGCCAATCTGCGCCTGGTGGTTAGCATTGCCAAGCGCTATGTGGGGCGCGGCATGCTGTTTTTGGATTTGATTCAGGAAGGCAATTTGGGGCTAATCAAGGCCGTAGAAAAATTCGATTACCAGAAGGGCTATAAATTTAGCACCTACGCGACCTGGTGGATTCGTCAGGCCATTACGCGGGCCATTGCCGACCAGGCCAGAACCATTCGTATACCGGTGCATATGGTAGAAACGATTAACAAGTTAATCCGCGTTTCGCGGCAGTTACTGCAAGAATTGGGGCGGGATCCTTCGCCGGAAGAAATTGCCAAAGAGCTGGATATGCCGGTTTCTAAAGTGCGTGAGATTCTGAAAATCGCGCAGGAGCCGGTTTCTTTGGAAACGCCTATTGGAGAAGAGGAAGACAGCCATTTGGGCGACTTTATTCCCGATACGGAGATGATGATTCCGGCGGATGCGGCGGCGTTTACTTTACTTAAGGAGCAGCTGCTGGAAGTATTAGGAACGCTCACCGAGCGGGAGCAAAACGTATTGCGGCTGCGCTTCGGTTTAGACGATGGCAGGGCGCGAACGCTGGAAGAAGTAGGGTCGCAGTTTGGCGTTACCCGGGAACGAATCCGGCAGATTGAGGCTAAGGCGCTGCGTAAGCTCCGTCACCCCAGCCGTAGTAAAAAATTGAAGGATTTTCTTGAATAATGCAGCGGTCGATTCGGTTAGAAGCTATTTTAGCGTGGGTATTACCCTGCGACAGGGCCGCTGATATTGGCACGGATCACGCCTATTTGCCCATAGAGCTGGTGCGCCGGGGTGTCTGTAGGGAAGCGCTGGCGCTTGACGTGCGCAGCGGTCCGTTAGCGAGGGCGCAGGCGCATATTGAGCAGGCGGGACTAGAAGCGGTTATACATACACGACTGTCCGACGGTCTCGATAGGCTGCAGGCGGGCGAAGCCGACGCAGTGATTATGGCCGGTATGGGCGGCAGGCTGATACAGCAGATCATGGAGCGGGCCGGCGGGCGGCCGCAGCTTTGGGGCGGTATTCGTCAGCTGCTGCTACAGCCGCAATCCGAGGCGCATGTAGTGCGCCATGCCGTGCACCGACAAGGACTGCGTATTGAAAGGGAATGCCTGATACAGGACCGGGGGCAGTACTACTGGATACTGGACTGCCGGCCAGGCCGCCAGCAATTTGAAAAAGACTGGCAGTATGTGTATGGCGAGTATTTGCCGGCGCGCCGGGATGCGGTGCTGTTAGCCTATCTGGAGCGGCAAAGGAATACGATATCGGCGATTATGCGCCGTTTAGAGAATGAAAACAGCGAAATAGCGCAAAGCCGTAAAGAGGCTTTACGCGCTGAACTGGCCATGGCAGAGGAGGTTTATACGCAGTGCAAGAAGTAAGGCTGCAAGCAATTGAAGCGGTGTTTGAAAATGAATGGGCGCCGTTTTCCTATGCGGAAAGCTATGACAACCCGGGTCTGCTGCTCGGTCGTCATGAGCAGATTATTCAAACGGTCATGGTGGCGGTTGACGCCAGCGAATCGGTTATTCAGCAGGCGGTAGAAGCGAAAGCAGATCTTTTGATTACACACCACCCGTTAATTTTTCACCCGCTGCGGCGCCTTGTCGATAGCGAAAGAAACGGTAGGCGTCTGCTGCAGTTAATGGAAAACGGCATTGCGCTGTATAGCGCGCATACCAATATGGACTCGGCGCCAGGCGGCAATAACGACAGAGCCTGTGAGCAGCTGGGGCTACTCCATGTGCAGGCGGTTGGCGAGCCTGGAGAAATTGCTTCGCTGCGCATTGGCCAGCTGCCAGAGCCCCTGTGTTTAAGTAGTCTAGCGGCGCTTGTCAAAGAGCGGTTTGCGCTTCCAACCGTACGCATGGTAGGGCCGGCAGAGCAAAAGGTTCACAGCGTGGCCCTCTGTACAGGCAGCGGTATGGATTTTATGGAGCAAGCGTTAAAAGCCGGCGCCGATGTGCTTATTACAGGGGATATCACCTACCATAAAGCCGATGACGCACAGGCCGCCGGCCTTTGCTTAATTGACGCGACTCATTTTGGAACAGACCGGCTTTCGGTGGCGTGGCTCTGTCAGCGACTTGGCGATTGGGCGCAGAAAAACCGGTTTGCGCTACGGGTCATAGCCGCGCAGGAGCAGGATTTATATCAGGTGGTATAAAAATATAGAAAAGTATAGCGGAGGAGAGTATGGTACAGGTTCAAATACACGGAGAGGCTACGCGGTTATATCCGGAGGGAACCACATGGGAAACGATTGCAAAGGTATGGGAAGATCCGGAAACGCCCATTACGGGAGTCGAAAGCGGTCATCAGTTTCATGAGCTAAGCGCCAGGGTTCGGAAAGACTGCGCGGGGCGCTGGCTCCGGTTAGAGGATCCGGAGGGCTACCGCATTTATGTCAGAACGCTGATTAACCTTTATGTCGTGTGTGCTTCGCAGGTGTTGGGCCGTGAAAAACGAATTCTCATTTTGCATTCTTTAGGGGGCAATCTATATAGTGAGGTTCGGTTGCATGGAGAAACCGTCTCTATTACAAAAGAACAGATTGCGCAAATTCGCGAGCGAATGCAAAGCTTAGTCCGGCAAGACAAGCGCATTGTGAAAGAGACGCATTCGCTTTCAGAGGCGCTGGACCTATTTGAAGAGCGGGGGCAGTATGATAAGCTGGCGCTATTTCACTACCGATGCAGTTCTAATGTCAATTTGTACCGGCTATTAGACGAAAGCGATTATTTTTACGGGGGCATGCTTCCTAGCGTCGGCAAGCTTCGGTGGTTTGATCTGGCGCCTTATGAAGACGGAATCCTACTGATTACCCCAAGGCGCACCCCCAACCACGAACTGCGTACGTTTGCTAAGCAACCCAAACTATTTGGTATTTTTCAGCAATCTAAGCAGTGGGGGCGTATTTTGCAGGTTGAAAATGTGGGCGCGCTCAATACTTTAATTGCGTCCGGCCAAATTAGCAACCTCATTCAAACCTCAGAAGCGCTGCATGCTAAACAAATCGCGGAAATTGCTTCGCGCATTGCGCGCTCCCGCGAAGCGGGAAACCGACGCATTAAGCTCATTTTAATCGCGGGGCCCTCTTCGTCGGGTAAAACAACATTTGCCCAGAAATTAGGCATTCAGCTACAGGCTGAAGGAATGCGGCCGCACCTGATTTCTATGGATAACTATTTTATTAATCGGGACGAGGTGCCGTACGGACCGGACGGACTGCAAGACTTTGAAGCGCTGCAGGCGGTGGATACCCAGCTGTTTAATGAGCATATGGCTCAAATGCTCAAAGGGCAAAGCGTAGCGATGCCCACCTATAATTTTAAAACCGGAAGGCGGGAAATGAATGGTGAAACGCTGCGTCTGGGAGAAGAAGACGTGCTCATTGTCGAGGGCATTCATTGTTTGAATGAAGCGGTGAGCCATACCGTACCGCGTGACCAAAAGTTTAAAATTTATATTAGCGCCATTACCATGCTGAATATCGACGACCATAACCGAATTCCAACAACGGACGGCCGTCTCTTGCGGCGAATGGTACGGGATTACCAGCACCGCGCGACGAAAGCGGCCGACACGATTCGTCGGTGGCAGTCGGTGCGGCAGGGAGAAGAGAAAAATATTTTTCCGTTTCAGGAAGAGGCCGATGTTATTTTTAACTCGGCGCATATTTATGAACTGGCTGTTCTTAAGACGTATGCGGAGCCTTTGCTCTTTGCCATTCAACGAGAGGAGCCGGAATACAGCGAGGCCCGGCGGCTGATTAAATTTCTTGATTATTTTATGGGAGTCAGCTCAGAGCTGGTGCCGGAAATGTCCATTATCCGTGAATTTATTGGCGGTGGTATCTATAGACAGTAACAAGGAGATGAGAAACGTGGAGATGCAGCTTAAACAAACGGTGGAAGAGGAAGCGGAGTTTTTACAAGAGATCCAGACGATGATCCAGCAGCAAATGGATGATCGTATGAAGGATCTCGGTACGCTCAAACAGGAACTGGTTGATTACCGTAAGTATTTGTTTGACGAAATTCCTCGCAAAAGAAAACATTTAATGGGACAGGATGATCCGGTAAAGGAAGCCAATTATACGGCTACCTACCAGCGGGTTAGCCAGCTGAGCCGTATGTATTATAACCCGTATTTTGGTTTAATCGACTATATCGATCATATGGCAGACGACGAAGAGGCCTGTTATTATATTGGAAAATCAGGCCTATCGCATGAGGGAGAACCGATCATTCTCGACTGGCGCACGCCGGCCGCCTCGCTGTTCTACCAGCAGCGGCTGGGCGAAATGGTGTACCATGCACCGGCGGGTGACCGGGCGGTAGACCTTAAGCGCCGCCGGCAGTATATTATTAAAAACGGACAGCTGAAAGGCATGTTCGATTCAGAAATTGACATTAAAGACGACATTTTACAGATGGTGCTTTCCGGTAACAGCGGAAGCCGTTTAAAAGAGGTCATTGCGACCATTCAAAAAGAGCAGGACGATATTATCCGGGAGCCGCTGGAGACCAATGTGATTGTAAACGGTGTGGCCGGATGCGGCAAAACAACCATTGTTCTGCACCGCATTGCCTATCTGTTATATAATTATCGAAGCCGTTTGAATAATAACGTTTTAATTATCGGTCCAAATCAGCTGTTTATGGACTATATTTCAGACGTATTGCCCGATCTAGGCGAGCAGGAAGGTACGTTCCAGCTTACGGTGAAAGAAATGGGCATTAAGCTGGTTCAGCCGCAGCGTGAAGTAATGAAAACGCGCGATTATTATGAACGGCTGCTGACCGGCAAGGATCAGCGGTTTATGCAGGAGGTACAGTATAAATCCTCTACAGCGTTTAAGGCAGATCTGGATAAAAGCTTCAAGGCCATGGAAGAAAAGCAAAGCGCTACGCAGGATCTTGTTTTCCAAAATCAGATTATTATGTCGGCCGAGGAGCGTAATCAGTTGTTTTTCAAGACGCAGACGCGCCTTCCCTATATTCGTCGCTGTGAAAAAATCAAGCGCATGATTCGCAGCCGCGTGCGGGACGTGCGTAACGATACACTGCGCCGGCTTAAAGCGGTATACCATAATAAAATTCAGGAGGCCAGAAAAAAATCAGAGTATTATCTGGTCAATGAATTAGAGCTGGAAAAAACCGAAGTCATTCGCCAGTACTATAAAGAAGTCTATCAATTTATTAAAAGCATTCGGAATCTGTATGAAGTTCCCGATCTGGAAGAGTGGTATGCGCAGGCCGTTCAAAAACGAGAGGGCGACGCATGGACCGAAGACGATCTGCTGGGGCTTTTATATATCAAGAGCAAGCTGGAAGGCAAGGGCTGTTATCCCGTACGCCATTTGGTCATTGACGAAGCGCAAGATATCTCCGCTTTCGGCTTCCAGGTGTTAAAGCAGGTAACAGGGGCAGAAAGCTATACCATTGTTGGCGATATCCGGCAAAAAATTAAAGGCAGCGCCCATAACAGCCTTATGGATCAATGGGAGAAAATTCTCTCCAGCGCAGAGCGCCAAAAGGTTCATTATTTTGAAATGGATCTTAGCTATCGGAGTACGAAAGAAATTATTGACTATGCCAGAAATCTATTAAAACGTGGCGGCGAGATGCGAGCGGTTGACCGCAGCGGCGAGCCGGTGCACCACCTCACATTTCGCACCAGTGAGCAACTGGTGGATCAGATTGTGGAGGAAGCTGGGCAAATGCAGAGAGCAGGCATGGAGCGAAGTGCTATTTTGTGTCAGACCATTGCGGAAGCCCGAACGCTGGAAAAGCTGCTTTATGGCCGTTTAGATCTGCAACTGGTAAGCAGCGAGAAGGATGCTGCCGACGCCGCGCTTCTGATTATGCCGGTCTATTTCGCGAAGGGACTTGAATTTGACGGCGTGATTGCCGTAGAATCTTCCAGACCGGGGGAAGACGGGCTGCTTTCGTATATTCTGTGCAGCCGGGCGCTCCATCGCTTAACGCATATTACCGCCGAGGAAATATAAAATGAAAAAAAAGGTCAAAAGACTTGCCCTAGTAGTGTGCGCCGCTATTTTTGTGGTCGGTGTGATTGGCTGTATTGCGCGGCCCTCGTATGTCAGAGAAGCGGTGTCCATTTTATTTCAAAACGAAATTTCCGAAGAAGATATGGCGACGGATTCAGAGCTTCCGGACTCAGATTCCAGTGTGCCAATTACGGGCCAGGTAGGGTTTAATTCGGTAGAAGAGGTGACATGGCCATGCTGATTGCGATTGGACTGCTTTTTCTGTATATTGATATTTATATTGGCAGCATTGATTTTCTGCCAGATATCTTGGGCTATATCTTTTTGTTTATTTCAATTTTTAGAGGGTGGCAGTATCGGAAATGGTATCCGTCTAAAATATTGGTCGGCTGCATTGTTGTAACCATGCTCAGCATGATGGCCGGCGGCGACCGCACTTGGTACTGGCTTACCCTGCTTTTAGAGGGATTCGTTGTTATAGGTCAGTGGCTGCTCATTCGATCCATTTATATGCTCCATCGGGGAGAAACTTATGACCGGCAGCAGGATACCATGATTAAGACGGCGCTTTTGCTCATTGTTTGCTGCCAGCTGTGCCGGCCCATTCTAAGTCTGGTTCCCGTGTTTCCTTATATTTTAGACGGAATTCAGGCAGTTATTGGTATTTTGGTTACCGTCTGGATTTACCGCTGCATGAAGCATTCGGCGCTTCCAAACAATTAAATTATTACGAAGAAAAAGAGAATTCTGCAAGGATTCATGTTTAACCAAACGTGAACCGGCAGAATTCTTTTTTTGTGCGGCAAGGTTGTAGCGCCAAGTGCAGAGAAATCGAATGGCAAAGGGAAAGGTATGGTTTCCCACACTTTCGCATATATATGAAAGCAAATAGCGATGGGGTTAGAGGTACAGGTATGCAGTTTTCAGAGTTAGCCTGTAAAGACGTGATCAATATTCGAGACGGGAGCCGGCTTGGCCATATACAAGATTTGGAAATTAACATTTGCACAGGACAGATTTGCCGTATTATGGTACCTGGTCAAAATAAATGGCTTGGCTTCTTAGGAGGAAAAAGCGAGTTTTGGATCGCCTGGGACCAAATTTGTAAAATCGGCGCCGATATTATTTTAGTCGATGTAGATCCGGCTCGGTGTTTACGTGAACGGGAAGATTAAAATATTCATAATAAATTTTTACAATTGTTTACAAGAATGTGGGGTGCGTTTCGATGCACCCTATGGTATAATACCCACACAGGACGA
>CALWPV010000100.1 GCA_944383515.1 uncultured Clostridia bacterium | reverse complement strand
TAGAAGTCAGCGTCGACAGAATATTGGCCTTAACGCCGCTTCCCAGACCGTCTGCCAGCACGACCACCATGGAATTATTTCCCTGCGGGACCACTTCCACATGGTCACCGCAAAGATTTTCCCCTTTTTTATTGAGGCTATAGTAGCCGATATCTGTGCATAGATTATTCATCTTTCAGCGACTCCTTTAGTTTGGTGAGCGCAATCTTAGTTTCGGCCGTTGTCTCACCTAGCAGGGAAGCGATTTCCTGCACAACCCGCATCTGCTTATCGATAACTTTGTCTGTAATTTCGATCGTCTGCTGACTGATGCTTTCTTTCTGGCTGCGCTGCGCTTCTTCGTCCGTTACGTCACGCATAAAGCTCATGAGCACATGATAGCTGCGGTCGTAAATGACGGTTTGTTCGACGTAACGCCGGTATTCCGCCAGATAAACGCGGCGGTCGTGGATATTGCGGCCGTTATTCAATACCTCAAGGAAAATGTTGGGGTCCAGAATACGGACAACCTGATCGCCTAAAACGTCGCTGACATTGCGGATATTCATCATCTTGCGGGCAGCGGCATTGATCTGCTGTACTTCAAGCTGCTCGTTCAGAACGATAATACCGTTGGGCGTATTTTTGATAATGGTGTCGGAGAAAGACTCCGCTTTTTCCTTCAGGAAAGGCAGACACATGTTGAGATCTGCTTTACCCTGGAATACGGCAATAGCCTTTTCACGGCAGGTATCATACCCGCAGCTTCCGCAGTTCAGTTCGTCGGCCTTGGTGTTTTTGCCCATTTTTCGAAGAATATCTTCAATGGCCGCCTCATCGGGCATGGGCAGGTGAATTTCCATTTGGCGGAAGGCCTTGGCAATCTCATGTTGAGAAACCGGCGTAGTTCCAAAGGAATCCTCGCCCGCGTAGTCGGCTACCCGTTTATAGTTCATAACGGGAGAGAAAGACTCTTTTTCCATAGCCGGTCCGTTGGCGCAGCTTCCGGGACATGCCGACATTTCGATAAAGCAGTGATTTAAATTACCGCTTAATACTTCTTCAATCGCATTGATACAGTTTTCAACGCCGTCCAGTGCAATGTAAGAGTAGTTTCTGTTTTTCTTATACATGCTGCGTAAAATGCCGCCGGCAGTCGGGAAGAAGCGAGAGCGTACATGCCCCAGGCCTTCCTCGTCGGGTTCGGCATCAATTTTAACGCCGGTCTCCAGAAGCCACTGCGTGAGCTCCTGGAAGGTCAAAACGCAGTCTACAATGCCGGGATATTGATCGCCTTCGTCTTTTTTAGCAATACATGGCCCGATAAAAATGGTTTTAGCTTCCGGATGCTCTTTTTTAATCAGACTGCAGTGCGCCTGCATCGGAGATAAAACGGGAGCCAAATATTTAAGAGCCTGAGGATAATGCTTTTGAATCAACAGGTTAATCGAATGACAGCAAGACGAAATCATGACATCAGCCTTTTCGGTATCGATGGCATCGTCATAATATGTTTTGACGATTTCGGCTCCGATAGCGGTTTCCTGCGCGTCGGCAAATCCAAGCGCTTTGAGCGCTTTGCGCATGGAAGCAATGGTGGCGCCAGGGTAATTGGCGACAAAAGAGGGAGCAATGCTGGCATAAACAGGATCGCCCCGATTGATGATGGTCTTGGCCTTATCCAGATCGCTACGAATTATTTTTACATTTTGCGGACATACCTGATAGCAGCTGCCGCAAAGAATACATTCCGTATCGATAATCTGGGCTTTTCCGGAAGAAAAGCGAATCGATTTAACGGGGCAGTGACGAATACATTTGTAACAGTTTTTACAATCCATTTTCGGATCGGACAATAAACATTCAGCCACTGGAACACCTCCTATATTGATTCAGAGTTTAGTTAGCCTGCAGAGCCCGGGGTTTGACCTCGTTTTCAAAGAAGGTACGAGCGGTATCGGGCTGTACGGAGAAGATTTCATCGCCGATCTTAACGCTGACGCCGTGCATGCAGTTACCCATGCAGAACGCACCGTTTAAAGTTACCTGATCCTCCAAATGATTTTCTTCTACCAGCTTCTGCAAAATTTCAACGATCTCGCGAGAACCTTTCAGATGGCAGCTGCTGCCGATACAAATTGTCACTTTCATAAGTATTCCTCCATCTTAATTATGAATTAGAGTGATTAGCTCAGGAATCCATGCAAAGACGAGTGCCGGCTCTATAAGCCAGTACTCGAATCTCTGACAGTCTTCACTTTGCTAAAATTATAACACAAAGGCCGCAGTTCGTCTATAATAACGAAGGGAAAAAATGAGAGAAAAATATGCCAAATCAATTGACAGGGTATGTAAAAATCGGTATACTTGAAATAATTAGCATTTTATAAAGTGAAGGTAGGGGGGACACGGATGAATATTTCGCATCTTCGCTATGCGGTCGAGGTGGAAAAAACCGGTTCGATTACAAGAGCGGCGGAAAATCTATACATGGGCCAGCCCAATTTAAGTAAAGCCATTAAAGAGCTGGAGAATTCCGTAGGAATTACACTGTTTCGCAGAACATACCATGGCGTGTCACCAACCGCCAAGGGAAAGGTTTTTTTGGATCAGGCCAGAGAGGTGCTCAGCAAGATTCAGGAAATGGAATCTTTATATCAGAATGAAGAGCAGACGCTGGCTTTTTCTATTTGTATTCCCAGAGCCAGCTATGTGTCTTACGGCATTGCGCAGTTTATCAGCAGCCTAGATCAAAGCAAGGGATTTAGCATTGATATACAGGAAACCAATACCCTGCGTACGCTAGAGCGGGTAGTAAACGGCGAATGCAACATGGGAATTATGCGCTGCGTTCGAGATCGCCGGGCCTATTATATGAGTTTAATTCAGGAAAAGCATTTGCATAGCGAATCGCTCTGGGTCAGTCGTTTTCTTGTGGTTATGTCTGAAAGTAACCCCTTGGCGTCTAAAGCGGTGCTAACGCTGGACGATTTGCAGGATGCCATTTGTTTGGAGCATGGAGACGAAGAGCTGCCCTTTGCGCCGCGCGAGAGGCGCAGCAGCGGGCGGCACCAAAATGAGAAAAGTATTTTGGTTTATGAGCGGGGCAGCCAGTTTGATATGCTGCGCTATGTTCCTAATACGTATATGTGGGTCACGGCCATACCCAGGCCCATTTTAGAGAGCATGGGCCTGGTACTGAGGGCATGTGAGCCGGATAGCAACTGGGTAGAAGATATTTTAATTTATCCGCAGTATTACCATTTGACAGACCTAGATCAAGCCTTTATCGATAATCTGCAAATGGTACGGGACGAAATGGGGAGTTGTATTGAAACGGATCTTGGTATATCCCAACCATAAACGGGATCATGCATATCACTGGAGCCAAAGAGTCTGCCGGGAGCTAAAAGAGCTGGGGGCGCAGGTTTGGGCGCCCGAGGAAGCGGCGGACGCGCTGGGGGTTCCCGCGGTTAGCGAGCAGGAAAAACAGCGCATGGACGTAGCGGTTGTCCTGGGGGGCGACGGAACCATGATGCGGGGCGCTCATTTTTTGCTGGGCACCGAGGTGCCGATATTGGGCATTAACTTAGGAACTTTAGGGTATTTGACAGAGGTAGAGCCGGCAGATCTGTCGTGGGCGCTGCGTCAGGTGCTGCACGGCGCCTATGAAGTGGAGCCTCGGCTCATGCTGGAAGCGCAGGTAAAGCCCTGGCAGGGGCAGTGGAGTCAAACGTTTTATGCGGTGAATGATTTTGTCATCCACCGCAATTTAATGGACGGCCTTCTACTGGTTAAAACAAAGGTAAATCAGGCGGATCTTGCGCAGTTTCGGGCCGACGGCGTCATTGTGGCCACTCCCTGCGGCTCAACCGCCTATAATTTTTCGGCCGGCGGGCCGATTATGAGCCCGGTAGCCGATAATATGATTCTAACACCGCTATGCAGCCATTCTATGCTTGACCGTTCTATTATTTTAATGGGGAGCGACAGATTGGAATTTCAAATTGGCGCTTCGGGCAAAGGACACAAGGCGCTGCTGAGTGAAGACGGCGTGGGCGTGCTCGAACTGGGCGAAGGCGACGAAGTGCGAATTAAAAAAAGCCGGTACGCGTTTCGCATGATTAAGCTTTTAAATCGCAGTTTTTATGAAATTTTGCAAAAAAAGATGCGGCCATAGCCGAAAAAAAGCTTGACAGGCAGCGGGGTATCTGATATAATCCCCTTCGGTGTCAAGGCGAAAAACTTGACACCGGGAGAAACCATGGATACAATTTACGAGAAAACATTGTTGTTTGATTTTTATGGGGAACTGCTTACAGAAAAGCAACGAGAGATCTGCCGCATGTACTGGCAGGAAGATTGGTCGCTGAGTGAAATTTCTGAAGCGCTGCAAATCAGCCGGCAGGGTGTGAGCGACGCACTGCGCCGCAGCCTGCGTCTATTGCAGCAAAGCGAGCAAAAGCTACGGATCTGCGAGCGGTTTTTGAGCCTCAAGGCCTATACGGAGAAATTGGAACACATGCTCCAGTCGGGAGCGGATGCGTCGCAATGTCTTCAGGTACTTACGGATATGAAGCAGGCGATGATAACAAGGAGTTAATACCTATGGCGTTTGAAAATTTGTCCGACAAATTACAGTCGGTTTTTAAGAAGCTCAAGGGCAAAGGCGTTTTAACAGAGAAAGATCTCAAAGAAGCACTGCGGGAAGTTAAGCTGGCACTCCTTGAGGCAGACGTAAATTTTAAGGTTGTCAAAGAGTTTGTTGGCCGCATTCAGGAGCGTGCGCTGGGGCAGGATGTCATGCAGAGCCTGACTCCGGGGCAGCAGGTGGTCAAAATTGTCAATGAAGAAATGATCGCCCTCATGGGTTCCGACGAAGAGTCTGGTCTGCGCTATGGCAGTGTGTCGCCTACCGTCATGATGATGGTGGGACTGCAAGGCGCCGGTAAAACCACACTGGCGGCCAAGCTGGCCAATATGCTAAAAGAAAAAGGCAAAAAGCCTATGCTGGCGGCGTGTGATATTTACCGACCGGCCGCCATTAAGCAGCTGCAGATTCTGGGAGAACAGATTGGCGTTCCGGTTTTTGAAATGGGAACGGAAACCAGTCCCGTTACGATCGCGAAACAGGCTATGGAAAAAGCGCGTATGACAGGGTGCAACCTGTTGATCATTGATACGGCCGGCCGCCTGCAGATTGATGAAGCGCTAATGAATGAGCTTCAAGAGATAAAAGAAGCAACGAATCCGTCGGAAGTACTGCTTGTAGTCGATGCCATGACCGGTCAGGAAGCCGTGAATGTGGCACAGGGCTTCGATGAGCGCCTGCAAATTACGGGTGTGGCTCTGACCAAGCTAGACGGCGACACGCGCGGCGGCGCCGCGTTATCCATTCGTGCGGTTACGGGTAAGCCGATTAAGTTTTCCGGTACCGGCGAAAAAATGAAAGACATTGAACCGTTTCATCCGGAACGGATGGCCTCTCGTATTTTGGGCATGGGCGATGTTTTGACCATGATCGAAAAGGCGCAGGAAGCCATTAGTGAGGAAGACGCGAAAGATATTACGCAGCGGGCCTTTTCCAAGAATTTTAACCTGGAAGATTTTTTGGTCAGCATGCAGCAAGTAAAGAAAATGGGCAGCATGAGCTCCCTGCTGGGCATGATTCCCGGTTTGGGCGCTAAGCTAAAAGACGTAGAGATTGACGACAGCGCTTTAGGGCGTGTGGAAGCCATGATTTATTCCATGACGCCGGAAGAGCGTAGACGCCCCCAAATGCTGAATGCTTCTCGCAAGCGACGCATTGTCAAAGGGTCGGGAACCAGCATTCAGGAGCTGAATCGATTGCTGAAGCAGTTTGAGCAGTCTAAAACCATGATGAAACAGTTCAGTGGTAAAAAAGGAAAACGCCGCGGGCTTTTTGGCGCGTTAGGCGGCAAGAATCCCTTTGGGCTATAACCCAAAGAGAATGTATGAATTTTTATTGGAAAACTCCATGAAGCAGGGGATCCTGCGGGATGGTTTTCATAAAAACGGTTTGAGGAGGTGACAGAAATGGTCAAAATCAGATTAAAGAGAATGGGAGCCAAAGGAGCGCCGTTCTATAGAATTGTTGTTGCAGATGCTCGCGCGCCCAGAGACGGACGCTTTATAGAGGAGATCGGATATTACGATCCTACCAAAGAGCCCAGCGTAATCAAGGTTGATCAGGAGCTTGCCAGCAAATGGCTTTCACAGGGTGCACAGCCCACGGATACTGTAAAGAAGCTTCTCAAGATCGCCGGCGTTCAGTAAGCGTCAGGAGGTATGAACAGTGAAAGAGCTGGTTGAAATCATTGCCAAGTCCTTGGTAGATTATCCGGATCAGGTTACCGTGACGGAAGAGACGCGTGCTGGCGAGAAGGTCATTGCACTGAAAGTGGCCTCGGAAGACATGGGTAAGGTAATTGGCAAGCAAGGCCGGATTGCCAGAGCAATTCGTACAGTTGTAAAAGCAGCCGCTATCAAAGAGGGCACGCAGATTTCCGTAGAAATCGTTCAATAAGCGAGCGCTTCTATGAGGCAAGGAAGGTCAGCCCTGAGGCATCCGTCTTAGGGACTGACCTTTTATAGTAGGAGGAGCAGGGAGCAAAATGAGCAATTTTTTTCGTATTGGTATGATCACCTCGGCGCATGGGATCAAAGGAGCGGTTAAGGTATTTCCTACCACCGAAGACCCCCAGCGTTTCCGGCTGTTAAAAACGGTACAGTTTAGCAGCAGTGAAGAAGAACAAGATATGGAAAGACAGTTTACGATCAGTCAGGTACAGTTTAGCAAAAACATGGTGATTGTAAGCTTTAAAGAAGTGACAGATCGTAACGAAGCCGAAAGGCTGAGAGGCGGCTCTTTATGGATTCCGGATGAAGAAGCGGTGCCGCTGAAAGAAGGCGAGTTTTATATTCGCGACTGGATGCAGGCAATCGTGAAAGACGAAGACGGCACTGTATTGGGGAAGGTTGACGACATTTTAGAGACCGGCAGTAATTTAGTGCTGGTGGTAAAAGAAGAAAATGGTAAAGAGCTTTTAATTCCTATGATTCATGAATGTATTTTGTCTATGGATCAGGAGAAGAAAGAAATAAATGTGCATTTGTTAAAAGGACTGCGTTCATGAAATTTGTAATTTTAACCCTGTTTCCGGAAATGATCCGGCAGGCGGCAGCTCACAGCGTGCTGGGCCGGGCGATTGAAAAAGGAATTATTAGCCTGGAAGCGGTAGATATTCGCGACTATGCGCACAATAAACATAATACCGTGGACGACTATCCTTTTGGCGGCGGCGCCGGTATGGTCATGCAGGCCCCTCCTGTATTTGAAGCATATCAAGACGTAACAAGCCGTCTGGTTTCGGCGCAGGCGCCGGTTATTTATATGAGCCCGGCAGGCCGGCCGTTTTCGCAGTCCATTGCTAAAGAAATGGCGGGCTATGAGGAGCTAATTTTGCTCTGCGGGCATTATGAAGGGATTGACCAGCGCGTGCTGGATGAAATTGTCACCGACGAGATTTCGATTGGCGATTATGTACTCACGGGCGGCGAGCTGCCAGCTCTGGTAGTAATGGATACGGTTTCGCGCCTGGTAGACGGTGTGCTGGGCAATGAGGCTTCGGCGCAGGAAGAGTCGTTTTCGGGCATGTGGCTGGAGTATCCGCAGTATACCAGACCCAGGGTCTTTCATGATCAGCCGGTACCGGAGGTGCTTGTATCGGGGCATCATGCGCGGATCGAGGCTTGGCGGCTAGAAAAGTCGATGGAGCTGACGCTGGAGCGGCGGCCGGATCTCATTATTCCCGAAGCCATGAGCCCGGCAGAAAAGAAAGTTTATGAGAAAGTTTTACGAAAAAAAGGTTTACAAACAGGGGAGCCTATGGTATAATCTGTATCCGTGATGCTGCCTGTCTCATGGGGAGGCAGCTATGAATTATCGGATACTCCGCTGGTACGAGACTTTCATGATGGAATGGAAGATGTATTATTGAGTTTCTTAGAAGGAAGGAGGTTGACTCATGAATCCCGAAATTATTCGTCAGATCGAAAATGAGCAGCTGAAAGACAATATCCCTGAGTTTGGTGTTGGCGACACCGTACGCGTGTATGCTCGTATTAAAGAGGGTAACAGAGAGCGTGTTCAGATGTTCGAAGGTGTCGTAATTAAACGTCAGAATGGTGGTATTCGCGAGAACTTCACTGTACGCCGCGTGGCTTACGGTGTAGGTACCGAGAAAACATGGCCTCTGCATTCTCCTGTTGTTGAGAAAATCGAGGTTGTTAGAAGAGGTAAAGTTCGCAGAGCGAAACTGTATTACCTGCGTGACAGAGTCGGAAAAGCAGCTAAAGTTAAAGAGAGAATTTAATTTTGCTGCCCGCCGAGTGGTAACAAAGCCAAAGCGAAAAAAGGGACGAACAGTCCCTTTTTCTGCATCTGGAAATGGGAATGAGGAATTCAGATGGATCAAAAAAACCAAAAAAGCCAGGAAAAAAATTTATCAGAACTGATGGAATTTGATTTTGACGACATCCTGATGGATGATCTTCCCGGCGAATCAGGGCAGGCCTCCCAGAGGGGAAGCGAAAACCGCCCGCGGGACACGCAAAGCGCGGAGGCAGCGGGTAGTCAAAAAACGCAGCAGGCGGAGAAAGAAAAAAAGCTTCGCAGAAAACGCGGCTTAAAAGTTACCTTTGACATTGCCACATGGGTAAAAGATCTGGTTTTGGCTGGCATTGTGCTATGGGTATTGCTTACGTTTGTAGCTACTTCCATTCAAATGCCGGACAGCTCTATGAGTTCAACCGTGGCAGCGGGAGAGCATTTTGTGGTCTCCAAGCTGGTGTATCGTTTTAAGGATCCGGACCGCGGCGATGTTGTGGCCTTTGAATATGAAAACAGTAACGGACACACCATGGAAACAATAAGCCGGGTGGTAGGGCTGCCGGGTGACCGCGTTGTCATCGACGAGCAGGGAACTATTACGATCAACGGCCAAAAGCTGAGCACAAGCTACAGCGACGGAACAACAACGTATGTGCCGGGGCAAACGGTGTTTCCCTATACGGTTCCGGAAGACTGTTATTTTGTTTTAGACGATAATCCGGCAGGAACAACGGACAGCCGGTTTGCGTCTATCGGAGCCATATCTAAATCCGATATTATTGGCAGCGTTATCTTTTGTTACTGGCCTTCGAGCTCTTGGAGGCCCGTTGGTTAATGACTGCATTGGTGAATCAAGCGCTTCGGAATGGAGATTGACAAGAAAAAACTGCCGCTTAGTACCGGCAGTTTTTTTATAAGTAGAAATGGAGAGAGTATGGACATTCAGTGGTATCCGGGTCATATGACCAAAACAAAACGAATGATGGAAGAAAACATGAAGCTGGTGGATGTGGTCGTAGAAGTTATCGATGCCAGAATTCCCTACAGCAGCAAAAATCCTTATTTGAATGAGCTATGGAAACGCCGTCCTCGCGTTATTGCGCTCAATAAAAGCGATTTGGCCGACGAGGCGGTCACTCGAGCGTGGAAGGCCTGGTACGAAAAGCAGGGCTATGGCGTGGTGGTTTTGGACGCGCTGCATGGTAAAGGAATACGCGATAAAATAGCCGGAGCCGCTATGGCGCTGTGTCAGGAAAAACGGCAAAGGGAAGCCGCCAAAGGCTACCAGAAACGAGCGATTCGCATGATGATTACCGGCATTCCTAACGTGGGCAAATCAACGGTAATTAACCAAGTTGCCGGCCGCGCCGGCGCGGCGAAAACGGGCAACAAACCGGGCGTAACTAAAGGAAAGCAATGGATTAAGGTGCGGGGCGATTTAGAGCTTCTGGACACGCCGGGCATTTTATGGCCTAAGTTTGACAATCCGGAGATTGGGTATAAAATAGCGTTTATCGGATCGATTCGGGACGAGGTGCTGGATACGTATACGCTGGCCGTTAAATTGTTAGAGCTTTTGCAGAGCCGGTATCCGCAGGCGCTGACGGCCAGATATAAGCTGGCGGAAGAGGATATGCAGGGCGGCGCGGATGCCCTGCTGGAGAAGATTGGCAAAAAGCGCGGGCATTTGCGCGCCGGCGGCATAGTCGATGTGGAGCGCACGGCGGTGCTTCTTATGGACGAATTCCGCGCCGGTAAGCTGGGCCGCATGAGCCTAGAAACGCCGGAAGAAGAGGAGCAGGAAGATGCCGCGCAAAATTGATTATGAAGCCAAATATAAGGCTATGTCGGCCTACGAAGATATGCTGCGGGAGAGCGGCGTGCAGTGGATCGCCGGGATTGACGAGGCCGGCCGCGGTCCGCTGGCAGGGCCGGTAGTGGCTGCGGCGGTTATTTTGGATCCGAAGCAACCGGTGTATGGCGTTGACGACTCCAAAAAACTCAGCCCCAAACGGCGCGCCGCGCTGAAACTGGAAATTGAACAAAAAGCGATTGCGATTGGCGTGGGCATTGTTGACGTAGAGACGATTGACCGAATCAATATTCTGCAAGCGACCAAACAGGCCATGCGCGAGGCGATTGCCAAACTGAGCCCGGCGCCGGAGCACTTGCTGCTTGACGCCGTTACGTTAGAAGATTTAAATATCAAGCAGCAGGCCATTATTAAAGGCGACGCGCTATCGGTATCCATTGCCGCGGCCAGTATTATTGCCAAAGAAACCCGGGACGATATGATGCGGGCATATGATCAGCTCTATCCGCAGTACGGCTTCGCCTCGCATAAGGGTTACGGAACCAAAGCCCATATAGAAGCGATTCGGACGTATGGCGCGCTGCCCATTCATCGCCGGAGTTTCTTAACTAAAATCCTATGAATACGGCCGATGCGGCCGGACGCCAGGCCGAAGAGCTGGCGGCGCGCTATCTGGAGCAAAAGGGATACCAGATCGTGGCGCGGCGCTTTCGCAGCCGCCAGGGCGAGATCGATCTGATCGCCCGGCAGCAGGGCGTTATTGTGTTTGTGGAAGTCAAATATCGCCGTACTACGCAGTGGGGGCGCCCCGCGCTCAGCGTGAGCGCCGCTAAAATTAGGCGTATTCAGCAAACGGCGCTGTATTATTTGCGGCAAAGCCGCCAAAGCGAAGTTAGCTGCCGCTTTGACGTGATTGAGCTGTGGCAGGAGCAGGGGCGTTATAAAATTCATCACTATGAAAATGCGTTTGAAGGAGCAAGCTATGGAATTTAAAAGTCAAACTTTAAATATTCGTCGTAACGGCGCAGTGTATTATATTACGTTTCCTTCGTTTGAGAAAACCGGACTGGTGCGGCATTTATATTCTACGCGCCGCGGCGGCGTCAGCCAGGGAAATCTGGGTCCCATGAATCTTGGCTTTTCTCGGGGAGACCAGCCGGAAAGCGTTATGGAAAATTATCGCCGCATCAGTTATGTCTCCGATATTTGCTCCAGCGATATGGTATTTTCGGATCAGGTTCATGGCGACCGCATTGTATCGGTGGATCAGCGAGACCGCGGCCGGCGGGATCTTACTGAAGTAGACGGCCTGGTAACCGATAAGCCGCAGGTGTGCCTGGTTACGTTTTACGCCGATTGCGTTCCTCTTTTTTTTCTGGATCCCGTCAAAAAAGCCATTGGACTGGCACATGCGGGATGGCGGGGGACGGTGCTGGAAATCGGCCGCAAAATGGTACTGCGTATGAACCGCGAGTTTGGCAGCCGGCCGGAAGATATTCTGGCGGGCATTGGTCCATCCATTGGTCCTTGCTGCTTTGAGGTGGGGCCGGAGGTTAAGGCGCAGTTTGTTAACGCATTTCCTGCCTGGCAGGCAGAAATTATACGGCCGGCGCAGGATCCGGAGAAGAGCTATATTGATTTATGGCGCACCAATGAGCTAATTTTGCGGCGCGCCGGTATTCGCGAAGAGCATATTACCGTAACGGATTTATGTACGAAGTGTCATAGCGAGTATTTTCATTCGCATCGGCGTATGGGCAATGACCGTGGTACGCAGGCGGCGTTTTTGGAATTGATATAAGGAGGCGCGTATGCGGCAGAAGATTGAAGGCGTACAGCCGGAGAGCATTGGCGAAGAGCTGGGGCTGGAGAAGGGCGATGTGCTTTTGGCCATCGATAACCAGCCGATTGAAGACGTACTGGATTATTATTATTTAAGCAATGGTACCTATATTACTTTGCAAATTGAAACGAAAGACGGCGAGAGAGTCGAGTGCGAAGTAGAAAAGGAAGAGGACGAAGATCTGGGGATTATATTTGCCGACGAGTTTATGGGAACCTATCAGCATTGCCAGAATCATTGTATCTTTTGTTTTATTGATCAAATGCCCCCTGGTATGCGGTCGTCGCTGTATTTTAAAGACGATGATTCCCGGCTTTCTTTTTTTAACGGGTATTCTATTACCATGACTAATATGAAGGAAGCGGATTTTGAGAAGATCATTCGTTATCAGATGTCTCCGATCAACGTTTCCGTACACACGACCGATCCTAAGCTGCGCGTAACCATGTTAAAAAATCCGAAGGCAGCGCAGGTTATGGAGCAGCTTAGGCGCTTAAAGGAAGCCGGTATTACGCTAAATGGTCAAATTGTGCTGTGCAAGGGCATTAACGACGGCAAGGCGCTAGATCGAACCATTGAGGATCTGGCCACGCTGCGTCCGGCGCTACAAAGTGTGAGTATTGTTCCCGTGGGGCTGAGCCGGTACAGGCAGGATCTCTTCCCTCTGGAGCCGTTTAGCGGGCAGGACTGCGCCGCGGTAATCGATCAGGTGGAGGCTTATCAACAGCGGTTTTTCCGCGAGAGCGGCCTGCATTTGATTCACCTGTCGGACGAATTTTATATTCAGGCCGGTCGGGAGCTGCCGGAGGCAGAGCGGTATGACGGCTATTTACAAATTGAGAACGGCGTGGGCATGATGCGTCTGTTTATGGACGAAGCGGCGGAGGCGCTGGCGGCGCTGGATCCGCTGCGCGATTACGAGGGCCGGGTGAGCCTGGTAACCGCCCAGGCTGCCAGCCGTTTTATTCAGGAGATCAGTCACCGGTTGGAGACAATCTATCCTCGGCTTCGCATAGACGTGCACGTCATTACCAATCACTTTTTTGGCGAACGGATTACAGTTACCGGGCTGCTCACCGGCCGCGATCTTATGGAGCAGCTGCAGGGAAAGCCTCTCGGAAGCCGCCTTTTATTGCCGGAGAATCTACTGCGTAGCGGAGAAAACGTGCTTTTAGACGATATCACCGTGTGTGATCTGGAAAAAACTTTACAGATTCCCATATCTATAGTAAAATCATCAGGGAAAGATTTTGTGGATTCTATTTTAAGAGCCGTGAGTAAAGGAGAGGATAGAGAGTGAAACCGATACTAGCCATTGTGGGACGGCCCAATGTAGGAAAGTCGACGCTGTTTAATCGCCTGGCGGGCGAAAAGCTGTCGATTGTAAAAGATACGCCCGGTGTCACCAGGGATCGAATTTATGCCGACGCCGAATGGTTAAACCGCAGCTTTACCATTATTGATACGGGTGGTATTGAGCCCAAAACGGATGATTTGCTTCTGCGTTATATGCGCGATCAGGCGCAGATGGCTATTGAAATGGCCGATGTGATTCTGTTTATTGTTGACGCCAAGGCCGGCATGACCGATGCCGACAGCGAGGTGGCCAACATGCTGCGGCGGGCGAAAAAGCCGGTAGTTGTGGCCGTCAATAAACTGGATAATATGAAGAATATTACGCCAATTTACGAGTTTTACAGCCTGGGGCTGGGAGATCCCATGCCGATTTCTGCCGAGCAGGGGCTGGGCCTAGGCGATTTATTAGACGAAGTCATGCGCCATTTTCCCGAAGAACCGGAAGTGGAAGAAGAGGAAGAGTGTTTGCGGGTGGCCATTATTGGCAAGCCGAACACGGGTAAATCTTCTTTGGTGAATAAGGTGCTGGGAGAGCAGCGAGTGATTGTAAGCGATATCGCCGGTACTACGCGGGATGCGGTAGATACCCGGGTAGAGTATCAGGGTAAGTCGTATATTTTTATTGATACGGCCGGAATTCGCCGGCATAGCCGGGTGAAAGAGGAGCTGGAGCGCTTTTCCGTGGTTCGGGCGGTAGCGGCAGTGGAGCGCTGTGATGTAGCGGTGCTTATGATTGACGCGACGGAGGGGATTACCGAGCAAGACGCGAAGATCGCCGGCATTGCCCACGATAAAGGAAAAGCCATGATTATCGCGGTGAATAAATGGGACGCAATCGAAAAGAACGATAAAACGATTTACGAGTATCAAAAAGATATTGATACCGTGCTCAGTTATATGCCCTACGCGCAGAAGGTGTTTATTTCCGCCAAAACCGGGCAGCGTATCGCACAGCTGTTTGAAACCATTGATATGGTGGCCGAAAATCATGCCCTGCGCATTGCTACCGGTGTGCTAAACGATATGCTGTATGACGCGACTTCTATGAATCAGCCGCCGTCAGATAAAGGCAAACGGCTGCGTATTTTCTATATGACGCAGGTAAGCGTGAAACCGCCCACGTTTGTGCTTTTTGTTAATCATGCGGAACTGATGCATTATTCATATAAACGGTATTTGGAAAACTGTCTGCGTAATGCGTTTGGATTTAAAGGAACGCCGGTACGCTTTATTGTGCGGGAACGCGGTGAGCTGAGCGAAAGGTTTTAAGGGAATAGGAAGGGGAAAAATGGAACGTCTACTTTGTATTGGGCTTGGATATGTGTTTGGCTGCCTGCAGTTTGCTTATATTTTAGGCAAAGTATTAAAAGGCATTGATATACGGCAGTATGGAAGCGGCAATGCCGGTACCACCAACGCCATTCGCGTATTGGGAACTAAAATTGGTATTGCAACGCTGGTCCTGGATATTTTAAAGGCGGTTGCAGCGCTTGTTATTATTGCTCTGATTTGGGGATACGATCAAAAGCATCTGCTGCTTTGGGGCGGTATTGGCGTTGTGCTGGGACATAATTATCCGTTTTATATGCAGTTTAGGGGCGGAAAAGGAGTTGCCGCAACCATTGGAATCTTTTTGGCCGCCGATATTCGCCTGCTGCTCATTGCCGGTATTCCGGCGCTGGTTTTGCTAGCGATTACTAAATATATGTCGGTGGCTTCCCTAACCTATATGCTGCTGCTTGTCATTACAACTGCCTTTTTCTATTTGGGGCAGCCTCATGGCGTGGAAGTTCTGATTTTAGCGGCCGTGCTTGCGCTATCAGGATTTTGGCGGCATCGCGGCAATATTAAGCGCCTGCTGCATGGCCAGGAAGTTAAAATGGGTCAAAAAGTTAGTGTAGACGCAAAAGAAAAAAGCGAGACGTCAGGAAATGACGTGGTCGGTCAACATACTAAGTAACAAGAGAGGAAAAAAGTTATGGATTATCAGCAGCTAGCGGAGCGGTTATTTCCGCAAATTCAGCTTACGCCAGACGATATAGAGGCGCGCTATCCGGCGCGTCAGCTGCCGGAAGGCGCGAAAGTAACCCGGATTGCACCCAGTCCTACGGGCTTTATGCACATGGGAAATCTTTATGGGGCAATTGTCGACGAACGGCTGGCGCACCAGAGCGGCGGCGTCTTTTATTTGCGCATTGAAGATACCGACCAAAAGCGACTAGTGGAGGGCGGTATCGATACGATTCTATCGGTTTTTCACCGGTTTGGCCTTCAGTTTGACGAGGGCGCAACCAAAGAAGGAGATCATGGCGTGTATGGTCCCTATCAGCAGAGTAAGCGCGGCGAAATTTATCAGACCTATGTCAAAGCGCTGGTAGCGCAGGGCAAGGCCTATCCCTGTTTTTGTACGGAAGAAGAGCTGAATGCTATGCGCAGTGAGCAGGAGGCCCGCAAAGAAATAACAGGGTATTATGGCTCCTATGCGCGCTGCCGCACGCTTTCCATGGAAGAGGTAGAAAAGCGTCTTGACGCAGGAGAGCCCTATGTCATTCGCTTCCGCAGCGAAGGCTCTACCGAGCGAAAGGTACCGTTTACAGACCTGATTAAGGGCAAGCTGGAGCTTACGGAAAATGATCAGGATATCGTCATTTTAAAGCGCGACGGACTGCCGACTTACCATATGGCGCATGTCATTGACGACTACTTAATGGGAACTACCCATGTCGTGCGCGGCGAAGAATGGCTTCCCACGCTGCCCATTCATTTGCAGCTCTTTGACGCGCTTGGATTTAAACGGCCTAAATATGCGCATACGGCGCAGCTAATGAAAATGGACGGCACGTCCAAACGCAAGCTCTCTAAGCGCAAAGATCCTGAATTTGCACTGGATTACTATTTTGAGACCGGTGTTCCAATTGCCGGAATCATTGAATACATGATGACCTTGCTCAATTCCAACTTTGAAGAGTGGCGGCTGGCCAATCCCATGGCCGATCTGGACGCGTTTCGCTTTACCACGGCAAAAATGAGCGGCTCCGGCTCTCTTTTTGACCTAGATAAAATGCACGACGTATGCAAAAACGTGATTTCCCGTATGAGCGCAGACGAAGTCTACGAGCAGGTTAGCGCATGGGCTGCGCAGTACGACCCGGATTTTGCCGCCATTTGGACGGCGAACCCTACGTATGCCAAGCAGATTTTATCCATCGGTCGCGGCGGTAAAAAGCCGCGTAAGGATATTACGCTTTGGAGCGACGTGAAAAGCTATGTCAGCTTTTTCTACGACGAGCTGTTCACGCCGGACTTCACACAAATGCCATCTGCGATTCCCCAAGAAACCGTGCGGCAAATTTTAACCGATTACAGTCAGCAGTATCGGCCAGAGGACGATAGCTCCGCCTGGTTTGAGCGCATTAAAGCCATGTGTCCGGCTTATGGCTTTGCTTCAGAAATGAAGCAGTATCGCCAAAATCCGCAGGACTACGCGGGCCATGTAGGCGATCTCTCCATGGTGCTGCGCGTCGCCGTCTGCGGACGCAGCCAGGCGCCGGATTTATATACGGTAATGCAGCTGCTGGGGCAAGACACGGTGCGCGAACGTCTTGCGCGCGCGGCGCAAACGATATCGGCATAACATGCCATACTGAAAAGCTCCAAGACTATGTAAAAAATCACATAGTTTTGGAGCTTTTTTTACAGGATGATACAAATGAGTCCGCCGCGTCCTTCGTTAATAATACGCTGCAATGTGTGCTGCAGTTTGGTCTGGGCGTCTTCCGGCATTTTCATAAGCTTTCCTTGAAGGCCGTCGTGTACCAGATCGAACAGGGATTTTCCGAAAATCTCCAAATCCCAGACCTGCTCGGGATCTTTTTCCATTTCTCCTTTGAGGTAGGCCACAAAATCTTCGCTTTGCTGCTGCGTGCCGACAAAGGGGTTAATTTCGGTTTCTACATCGGTACGAATCAGGTGAATAGAGGGGGCGGTTGCTTTAATTTTTACGCCGTATTTACTGCCTTGACGCACAATGGTAGGGGAGGCCAAATTGAGTTCGTCCATGTAGGGCTCAACAATGCCATAGCCACGGCTCATGGCTTCGGCCAGCGCGTTTTTCAGGCGATCATACTGTTTTTTAGCTACGGAAAGTTCCTGAATAAGAGAGAAGAGCTGGCGGTCATTGGATATGGTAAGGCCGGCGGTTTCGCTTAAAATCTGGTAGAAGAGGCCTTCTTCCATTTGAACCTGTAGCTGAACCTGACCGTTGCCTAAGGAGAGCTGAAGCAGGGTGACATGTTTAACAAATTCGCAGGCAGAGAGCGTTTCTATGAAACGATATACCTGGCGCAGTTTCATGGCGTCATTTTCTTCTTGGCGTAAAAGATGCAAAATGGCCTGTTTGACAAAATGCTGCGTAGGCAGGGTTTCCATCCAGTGAGGTAAGAAAAGCTGCAGCTCATGCACGGGAAATTCTTCCAGCAGCGCATGAATAATGGTTTCAACGTCTTCCATGCGCAGTTGCTGTGCGTTAACCGGCGTCACGGGCACGTCGTACATTTCAGAGAGCGAGCGGCACAGCGTCTGGGCTTCCTCGCTGCGCGGCTTGGCAGTGTTCATGAGCACAATAAACGGCTTTCCAAGTTCTCTGAGCTCGGTAATGACCCGGCCCTCGGCTGCCACATAGCTTTCGCGATCCAGGTCGGTAATGCTGCCGTCTGTGGTAACAACAATGCCAATGGTACTATGTTCTGCAATTACCTTGTGCGTACCAATTTCCGCAGCCTGGGAAAACGGCATTTCTTGATCGGACCAGGGCGTTTTCACCATGCGCTCCTGTCCCTCTTCCGTAATGCCCAGGGCGCCCGGAATCAGATATCCCACACAATCAATCATTTTAGCGCGAAATTGCACATGATCTTGTTCCAGCGTAACCTGCACCGCTTCCTTGGGAATGAATTTGGGTTCTGTTGTCATAATGGTTTTGCCGTTGCTGCTTTGCGGCAGCTCGTCAATGGCACGCTGCTTCTCATGTTCGTCGGCAATGCCCGGCAAAATCAGCAGATCCATGAAGCTTTTAATAAAAGTGGATTTTCCGCTGCGCACAGGACCTACGACGCCAATATAAATATCGCCGCCGGTTCGGGTTGAGATATCTTGATATAAATGATAGGTGTCTGTCATAATGGTTTCCGTCCTTTCCAGATAGTCAAGCACTTTAAGGTTGTGGATGTTACAGCTTATGAAGGCGGTTTCTTTTTTAGTACCATTTTTAGGAAAAGCTTGAAAACAAACGGGTTCTATGATAAAATAACGCTGTTACTCCTATTGAAGAAAGAGAAAAAATAAGGAAGGAAGAGCTAGTTTGCCTACGTCATATAGACAGCCTTCTGGGCGTGGCGGGGAATCAGGCGCCAGGGGGCACAAAAAGAATAAGATTCACTACACCTACTTTTTAATGTTTTTTGTGGTTGTATATTTGGTCGCGCAGCTGATTATTTTTTTCAACAATGACTCACTCAGTTATGTGGTGGCGCGATATGGCGAGATTGCCGAGACGTTCCAGACGCAGGGCGTCGTTATCCGCCAGGAGCAGTTGGTTAAGTCTCCTGCGGCCGGGATTGTGCAGTATTATTACCCGGGTGGCAAAGAGGTTCAGCAAGGGTCTTTGGTGTGTACGCTGCTGGACGACTATTACGGAGAAATTCTGGAAGAAAAAATCAATGAACTATACGCGCAAATGCAAGAGGCCGACAGCGGTGAATATGAAGAAACGTTTCAGGCGCTGGACAGCGGCATTAGCAGCTCACTGGCATCGTTTTTGCGCGATAAAAGTGAAAATAACTATGCGGCATTATACCGCTTAGAAGACGAGCTGGAAGATACCGTAGCCAGGCGCAAAGATTTATATTCGCTGATGAGCAATACACAGATTACATCGCTGCTTTCTCAGCAGGGAATTTATATTGACGAACAAAGCTCGGTACAGAGCAATTTATATTTGCCGGAAGCGGGAATTATCGATTATTCATACGACGGGTACGAGGGATGGAGTACAGACCAAATTGGGGCTGATTTCATTTCTAATTATGATGCCTCATATTCTTATTTGGAGATCCAGATGCAGCAAATCGAAGCGGATACGTCGCTTTACCGGCTGATTTCCTCACCGGTTTGGAATATTGTGATTTTCGTTGATGAAGAGCAGGCCCAATATTTTTCTGGCGAAAGCAGCCTCTCGTTTGTGTATAACAGTACGGAAACGCTGCAAGGTGAGATTGAAAGCCTGGAGCAGGTGGGTGATAATCAATATAAAATTGTGCTGAGTATCAATACGCGGGTACAGGAATTTATGAATGATCGTATTGCCAATTTGGTCTTTACGAAAAATAGCCATTCCGGTATTAAAATTTCTGAAAGCTGTCTGGTGCAGCAGGATTATTATACCATTCCGTCCTCTTATGTGGTGAGCAGTGGCAATGCGAAGGGCGTTTTGGTTGTGGGAAGCGATGGAAACGCGGCGTTTAATGAAGTGAACATAGTCTATAGCGACGAGGAAAAAGCGTACATTGAGTTGCCAGAGGGACTTTCGCCGGGGGTAACGATTCAGGCGGAAAATTCTACCGATACCACTACCATCCAGCAAACGGAAACTCTGAGCGGCGTTAATGTGGTTAATGGCGGGTATGAACAATTTGAGGTTGTTCAGGTGGAATACCAGGCCCAGGGATATGCCATTGTTAGCGGCATTGAGCTATATGACCGCATTAAAATCAATTAAGCCAGTGGAATGGAGGGAAATATGATTAAAACAATAAGAAGATGGGCACTGGGAGTGAGTCTGGGGTTCCTTCTTCTGGGACTGTGTGCATGCAGTAGTCAGGATTCCCAGATTAGCGAGCTGATTCAGCAAGGGGATGACGCGTATGCGGCCGGCCGTTATGAAGAAGCCGTGCAGGCGTATAGTCAGATTTTAGAGCTGGATTCAGAGCAGGATGAAGTATGCAATAATCGAGGGATGGCTTATCTGAATTTAGAAGCCTACGATCAGGCGCTAGCCGATTTTTCAAGAGCGATTGAACTGGATTCTGCTACCGCTATATATTATAACAATCGGGGGCTGGTGTATTACTACCAGGGCAATCCCGAGGCGGCAATCGAGGATTTTAACCTGGCCATTGAAATTAACGGAGCAGACGCTAATTATTATGCGAACCGGGGCGATGCCTACAGTGAAATGGAAGCATATGAAGAAGCTCTGGCCGATTATGACCAGGCGCTTCGCTTAGATGCTGACCGGGTCACTACGTATAATAATCGGGCCTCTGTATATTTCAAGCAAGGACAATATGAAGAGGCTGTGGCGGACTATACCAGTGCATTGGAAAAAGGCTTGGAAGGTGAAACAGAGGACGCCGCGGCAGTTGTCTACTGGAATCGTGGCGAAGCGTATCGAATGCTGCAGCAGTACCAGAATGCGATTGACGACTATAATCAGTATGAATCGCTAGAGACTAAGCTGGATACGGAATTTTATATGAAGCGGGCCGAAGCTTATGTGGGGCTTGAACACTATGAAGAGGCGCTGGCGGATTATAATACCGCTATTGAGCAGAATTCGGAAGATGCGGTGCTATACCAGGGGAGAGCGAATGTTTATTACCAGATGGGGAACTACCAGGAAGCTGCCGACGATTATACCGTAGCTCTTTCTGCGCAAGAAGATGCGGTATCGCTGGGAAATCGCGGGTACTGCTACTTGCAATTAGGGCAGCTGGATGCAGCGTTAAGCGATTTAAATCGCTGTATTGAGCTGGATCCGGAGTATGCCTGGGCTTATTATACCCGTGGGCAGATTTTGCAAGAGCAGGAACTCTATGAAGAAGCTAAGGCAGATTACGATAAAGCGAATGAACTGGTAAGCAGCGCTTCATAACGAGCCATTGAGTTATATGTTTACAAAATGTTTGCCGGCTTCGACAAAAGTTTTTATTGACATTCATCGGTAAACAAGTGATAATAAGGAAAAGAGAAAAACCGAGGGAGGGCCTGGTGCCTTGAAAGGGCGTAAGACGCTTCTAAAAAAAGGAGAGGAACAAGAGATGAGCAAATTTGTGGACAAATTAGCGGGCGCGCTGGGGTTTAGCGCTGCGGAAGAGCTGGATGACGAGTACGAAGAGGAAGAGTACGAAGAAGAAGGGGAAGAAGAGGATTACCCCACAAGCAGCCGTGGCAAAATTACAAGCTACGAGTCTTTTGGACGCCGGCAAGATACTAGCCGTTCTAGTTATGGTAGCAGTCATTATGACAGCGGCTTCCGGTCATCGGCCAGCCGCAGCTCGGCATCTAGCCGCAATAATAAGGTTCTGAATCTTCATGCGAGTGTGCAAATGGAAGTGGTGGTAGCCAGTCCGGAATCTTTTGAAGAGGCACGTGAAATTTCACAGCACATTAAGGATAATAAGCCGGTTATCATCAATTTAGAATTTGTAGAGCATCGCATTGCGCAGCGAATCACCGATTTTCTGTGTGGTTGCTGCTGCGCGATGAATGGTAATATTCAGCGGATCGCTGATAAAATCTTCATGATTGCGCCTGACAACGTTGACTTTGCGGGCGATGTAGATATTCGTGAAACGCTGGAGACCGAAGGGGGCCTAGCCTTCCCTTGGGGAGTCGATCGATAATCGATAGGGCATGGTATGCAGGAACAAGAAGATAAATGGCTGCTAAGCCATCTGGAGGATTTGGCCGCTATGGCGAGCCAAACAGGGTATGCAGCTTTTAGTGATTTTCTAGACGAACGGCAAAGAAGCCTCCTTTCGGAAAGGAGGCTTCCTGTTTGTCTCATGTTTTTTGGCGGCTACCCGCAAGCGGAAAAACAAATCGCGGTTTTCTATGCCGATTATTTGCAAGAAAGCATAGAGGATCTGGCAGCGCAGGAGCTAACGCTACTTAAAATTACGCCAGAGGATTTGCGCTTTGTTAAACGAAAGCCGGAGCACCGAGATTACTTGGGGGCGCTTATGGGAACCGGCCTGCGCCGCGATAAAATGGGTGACGTGATTGTGGACGGCGAGGCGGCTTTTGTGTGGGTTAAGCATGATATGGCAGCGTATATTAGACAAGAATTGACCAGCGTGGGAGCCGCCCGGGTTACCGTGAGCGAGTCGCTTGTTACAGAGCTTCCTAAGCCTCAGCCTGGAGTGCAATCGGTGGTCAGTGTTTCTTCTATGCGTATAGACGCTGTGATTAGCCGCGGATTTAATATGGGACGGGCCGAGGCAGTCAAATGGATTGCCGCCGGGAAAGCGTTTTGCAATGGTCGTCAAATGATGAACGGTAGTAAGTCCGTTGCCGTGGGTGATAAAATTACGTTGCGCGGCAAAGGCTTTATTAAAATACAGGAAAACAAAGGATTATCTCGTTCGGGACGGATTCAGCTTCAAATCGAACGTACAGGAAAGCAATGATGACTCTAAAAGATAAAATAAAGCAGTTCGCTATTTGGTTTTTGGGCTTAGCTATTTTGGTGGGGTTAGACCAGGTGGTAAAACTGCTGACGATTCGATATTTAAAAGGAACGCCTGGCGTTGTTGTGATTCCTGGCGTGTTTCAGCTTACGTATGTAGAAAATCGAGGAGCGGCCTTTGGCGTGCTTCAAAATCAGCGCTGGCTTTTTTTGATACTTACTGCGCTCGTTGTGATTGCGCTGATCTTTGTATATATTAAATTGCCACAGACAAAACAGTTTCGTTTAACGCGTTTTTGCTGTTTGGTTGTAACAGCCGGGGCCATAGGCAACTGGATTGACCGGATTTTTCGGCATTTTGTTGTCGATATGTTTTATTTCTCTTTGATTGATTTTCCGGTATTTAATGTGGCCGATTGCTATGTGGTTGTCTGTGGTATTGGATTTTGTATTTTGGCCTTATTTCAGAAGGATTTGCTGGAAGATATTATGAAACAGTTAAAAACACCAAGGAGGTCATCTGGTGAGTGAGACTTATCAGTGGGTTGTCGAAGCAGCAGAAGCGGGCTGGCGGTTAGATCTTTGGGTAAGTGAGAAATTGCCGCAGGTTACTCGTTCGCGGGTACAAACCTTGTTAGACGAGGGTCTGGTTTTGGTGAATCAAAAAAAGGTTAAAGCCGGGTATAAGCTGAAAAGCGGCGATACGGTTACCGTACAGGTGCCTGCAACGAAACCGCTTAGCGCTAAGCCGCAGCCGATGGATCTGGATATTGTTTATGAAGATAAAGATTTGGCGATTGTAAACAAACCTCGAGGCATGGTAGTGCATCCGGCTCCTGGTCATGAGGACGGTACATTAGTGAATGGGTTGCTCTATCGGTTTGACGGGCAGCTTTCCGGTATTAACGGAGTGCTTAGACCGGGCATTGTGCATCGGATTGACAAAGATACATCGGGGCTTTTAGCCATATGTAAAAGCGACAGAGCGCATCAAGGCCTCAGTGCTCTTTTGCAGGAACATGCGATTGAACGTGTGTATCATGCGGTTGTTCATGGTGTTTTCACACAGTCACAAGGGACAGTAGACGCTCCGATTGGGCGTATGAATCAAGACCGAAAGAAAATGGGAATTCGAGCGGACGGGCGCCGCGCAGTAACGCATTTCAAGGTGCTGGAACAGTTTTCCCGTTTTGCCTATATTGAACTGTCACTCGAGACGGGGCGCACACATCAAATTCGCGTTCATATGAAGAGTATAGGGCATCCGCTTTTGGGCGATCCGGTATATGGTCCGTTAGGCGGCGGTGCGAAAAATACAAGTGCGCTGGAAAAACAACTAGCGCGTCAAGCATTCTGGCCCGGACAAATTTTACATGCGAAGACACTGGGGTTTATTCATCCGGTAACGCAGGAGTGGATGCATTTTGATTCTGAGTTACCAGCGTATTTTCAAACGGTACTTACGCTTTTACGACAGTAAGGCGAGGGAGGGAACATTTCCCTCCTTTTTTATATGTAAAATGGCCTGTGCGATTATCCCTTTGTTGTCAGAAATATTACGCAGAAGAGGGGCAGGTACTGTTCGTTATCCCCGCGCAGCGGGGTAATTTACGTGAAAGGGAGGCGGAGGGGACGCTATCCCTCTTTCTTCAGCTAATTATTTGGACGCACGGGGATAATGGGTTCGGGCTGTGTCCCTGTATTGCATATAAAAAATGCAGCGCAGGGATAATGGCGACGCAATTTGTCCCTGTCCAGAAGAATATCTGGCAGCATAGCAATAGAACGTCTCTTTATTCGGTTAT
>CALWPV010000099.1 GCA_944383515.1 uncultured Clostridia bacterium | reverse complement strand
CATCCCTCTCGGAACCTGTCTCTTTAAGACGCTTCTATTCTTTTCATCCAATGGCTCAATCCATCTCATATACGCTTATACATTTCAGTCATCGTCAGAACATCTCTTCGAGGTACTCATTTTTGTAGTAAATCAACAAAAACCAGCTTCATTATCAACCATTTCCGCCCTCATTTTTGTCTATTTATTACAAATCAATTCTCTCCCTATCCGTCTCAAAGACGTTATCCCCATTACCAAACATAACAACCACCTTTCCAAAAACGCCCTATCCCCCCTGAAAAATAACTCCAGAAGACTCCGCCACGCCCTCCACAATGAACCACGTAGCCGTTAACATTCTAACATTATGTCATAAATGGTATAAAACACTCCATAGCCTACCCTAGGCTTCTCGTATAACTTGCAGCGCCACTGTAGCGTAGAATAGGATCATCACGTAAGAGTAATCAACTTTCTTATAGCCATATGCTCTATTTCATTAGTCCACCTTAAACCTGTAAACTGTCTAATACAGCCCCTCTATCCATTCTTTTTACCCCACTGCTGTTGTTGATTGATCGCTTCCTGTCGGGTGGAAGGTTGGCACAATCTCTTCTACCATTTGTACGATATGGTCGGAATTTTCGTAGCTGGCCTCAGCCAGTTTTTGCAACTGCTGCAAAAACTTCTCGGTGTCAAAGGGAATAGGCTTCCCAATATGAATCAGTTCATTATCGGTTTTCAGCATGCCTTCCTCTGCCATGAGCTTTTCTTCATACAGCTTTTCGCCCGGTCTAAGCCCCACATATTCTATTTTTATGTCTACATCCGGCGTATAGCCCGATAAGCGAATCAGGTTGCGCGCCAGCGTATCGATCTTCACCGGATCACCCATGTCCAGCACAAAAATCTCGCCTCCCCAGGCATAGGTACCAGCCTGTAACACTAGGCTCACCGCCTCGGGAATGGTCATAAAATAGCGAATAATATCGGGGTGCGTAACGGTAACCGGCCCGCCCTCTTCAATCTGTTTTTTAAATAGTGGAATAACCGATCCGTTACTCCCTAACACATTGCCAAAACGAACGGCTACAAACTGCGTACCCGTCCTTTCTTTATTCTTTACGCTTTCAATGCGAATAGAACAGCCCTCCGGCTCGTCCTCTAGCGCGGCAGACTCCACGGGATCAACCAAGGGCCTTTTGTATCTATGTAGCTCACCATGTCGATGTGTGCTCGCATGTGTATATGCCTCGTCAGACATATGCGCATGCAAAAGCGGCAGTAAATCAATGCGCCCCGCCTTGCTAATGGCGTCCATACTCTGAATCACCATTTCACACAGGCGCTTGCTGGCCCCCATAATATTCGTGGGATTCACAGCCTTATCGGTACTGATTAAAACAAAGCGCTTTGCGCCGTACTTCAGGGCCGCATACGCCGTTTTATAAGTGCCAATAACATTATTTTTAATCGCCTCATTGGGGCTTGTCTCCATTAACGGCACGTGCTTATGCGCCGCCGCGTGGTAAACAATGTCGGGACGGTACTGCTTAAAAACGCTGTCAATGCGCCGGCTGTCCCGCACCGAGCCGATTAACACAGCCAGGTTCAGCTTAGGGTATTTCCTTTTAAGCTCCTGCTCTATGGCGTACGCATTGTTTTCGTAAATGTCGAAAATAATCAGCCGCTTCGGCTCGTGGCCGGCAATTTGGCGGCAAAGCTCGCTACCAATGGAGCCGCCCCCGCCAGTCACCAAAATGGTTTGACCGCGCAAATGCTGAAAAATCTCCTCCATGTTCACCTTAATAGGATCGCGTCCCAGCAGATCTTCCACCGCTACCGGCTTCATTTTGCTGAGCGATACGTCGCCGTTCGTCAGCTGATAAATACCCGGCAGAGTACGAAGTTCACAATTACTTTCTTTGCATATGTTTAAAATATCGCGTTTTTCTTCCGGCGTGGCCGTAGGAATGGCGAATAAAATCTGATCCACATGGTATTTCTGAACCGCCGCCAAAATGCTTTCCCGGCCGCCCACAATAGGGATGCCTTCAATGACTCGGCCCCATTTATTTGAATTGTCGTCGATCACACAGACCGGTTTAGCATCGGCCTCGTCCGAACCCTTTAATTCCCGAATAATCATGCGGCCCGCCGCGCCAGCGCCAATAATCATAGCGCTATGAACCGCCTGTACATTCTTTTTTCGTCTCGCTCGCTCTAAGGTAATAAAACGATAAAGAAAGCGCACCGCGGTAACTAAGCAAAACTGCGCTATCGCGCCAAACACGTAATAGGCAACAGGCATTCTCTGCACAAAGGCCGTAATGCCAACCGCCTGAAATAGAGTAGAAACCACAGATGCTGCGATAATGCGATTAAGTTCACTAAAACTGGCAAAGCGCCATAAACTGTTATAGAGACGAAACACAAAAAACACCAAAACCGTAAACAGCGTATAAAACGGCGCAAATTGAAGAAAGGCCGATAAGTACTGAGAAGGTATTGCCGTATATCGCAAATCGAAGCGTAGAAGAAGTCCCATAAAATACGACGCGTTCATAACAATTACGTCGTACAGGAGTAAATATAATGCAATAATTTGCCAGTGCTCTAATCTTTTCTTCTTGCCTGTTTTACGCATATCCATACTTTCTACACCTCCTCCCTTGTTCCCCTTCATTTTTTTGTAAACAAAAAAGAGCTGATTGCTCAGCTCCCTAAAAAACATGTACTATACAGTTTAATACGGATAAGAATGCCATGCATTCTCGGTAAAGACGCCAACTCCCGCTACCTCGGGGGTTTGTGTATGTATGGGTTGGGTTGGTGAAGGAATTTTGTGAACGATCTCTAGGCCAAATTGGATTTCCATTTCTTTGCCAAACATATGAATCTTCATAACGCCGAAACGATTGTGACGATTGACGTAGAGCAGGCGCCCGTAAAATCCGGCAAACGCGCCCTCTTCAATTTTGACAAAATCGCCAACCATGTAGCCTTTGGACATGCGAAAAACATGATTTTGATCGCTATGGCGTTCGATAAACTCGCGTTCGTCTCCCTCTATCGGAATGGCGGTAGTTCCCGTTTTGATAACCTTGGTCAGTTCTGGTACCTGCCAGAGCGAGCGGGACAGTTCGTCGATCGCATCGCTGTCGATAATCAAATATCCGGGAAACATTGTTCGCATAACCACTTTTCTTTCTCCCCGCTCCTTGCGGATAATTTCTCGCTTAGGATAGAAGCAGTTATTTAGCAGCGATCCTTGAAACCGGGCTTTGCAAAGCTGTGAAACCAAGTTTTCGTTGCCGCCTTTTACCTGCATTGCATACCACATAGCGCTCACCTCCAGGAATTAAGAGTAGGCTTCGCCATCCGGGCTTTGACGCAGATCTGTCACGTAGTCACCCAGCTGGCTAAAAGGTTATAAGCTAAGACAAGGCCGAAACGCGCTCCAGGCGACGATTCCGGCTTCTGTCAAAGTTGTTACAAAAGAAGAATACGCTGGGATCTACGCAGAATATTTCCCAGTTCTTCTCTGCTTTGCAAACATTATACCATTTTTCAGAAAATATGCAAGTCCAAAATCCCTGAATTGAAGCGGGTTCAGGCTTGTTATAGTTACCAATTCTCCCTCAGAATATAATTTAGCGGGTATATAAAAAAAGGGGGCTGCGCGGTGCATTTTTACGGTCTTTGAGTAAAGTACTCAAAGAGGCTGCTATTGCTGCCACCCCAAAATATAAGGCAGTCATGTATTTTTTCATTTCTCAGCACTGGCAAAATTGACAAATTTTTATTTTTAAAACAATTATTTTTTGTTTTATTTTTCGACAATCAGATGATTCCTAAACGATAAACTTCTGATTTTTTTATTCTTTTGTATGTTTTATATAAAAAGGAATTTAGAATCGTTCTTTGAGTACTTTACTCAAAGAACACCTCCCTCTCTTCCATTTCTATTGTAAAACTCTCCATAATTGATTTTCATAATCGACTATATAAAATTTGTAAGACTAGTTTTTCTTTATGTAAAAATAACTTATTTGTTTGTTTTTACCATTGACTTTTAAAAATCATGTATATGTTATATAGAAACCTTGGGTTAAAATTGTTAGTTTTTCCTAGGAATTATAATTCTTATTTCTATTATTTTAAAATATATGTCATAAACCAAAGAAGCTCTTTCCGTCATTACAACGTTTCTTTAACAATTTTCAAAAAGATGATGCAAATTTTGGAAATATATGGTATCATTATGTCTGACAGCGACGGGGGAGCTGAAAAAGAAAGGAGGGTCTTAAAGAGAGAATGTTCACCATTATTGAGAACATAATGCAGCATCAGGATATTGGCGTCTATACTACGTACGGCATTGCTGCTGGCAATTATATGGTTGAAGATATTTCTGCAGATCGTGCATTTGTAGAAAACTTAGCCGCTATGTTCGAACGCGAACAACTTGCGCCAGAGCATTTGCGCGACGCGGTGGAAGATGCCATCATTTTAGCAAGCATCTCATCGGAGCGTCAATAATTCGGGCCTTATAAATGAGGGTATTAAAGAAGAGGTCCGTCCCCTTTACGCGCTACGCGCGGATGAGATAGGTCAAATGCGATGTCTGCATTTGCCTATTAAAAAAGCACGATCTTCCTCCTAGAGGATGAATCGTGCTTCTTTTTTTGCGCTTTTTATTGAGCGGCTTTGGCGGTTTCAACCAGTTTGGTGAAGCCGGCGGGATCGTTTACGGCAATGTCAGCCAGAACCTTGCGGTTGAGGGTGATGTTTGCCTTTTTGAGGCCGTTCATGAAGCGGCTGTAGGACATGTCGTTTAAGCGGCATGCAGCGTTGATACGGGTGATCCACAGTTTGCGAAAGTCTCTTTTTCTAAGACGACGACCAATGTATGCGCTGCGCAGAGAACGCATAACAGCGGTTTTCGCCGTGCGGTACTGTTTGGAACGAGCGCCATAAAAACCTTTTGCCAGTTTTAAAGTTCTTTTATGCTTTTTACGTGCGTTTAAGGCACCTTTTACTCTTGCCATTTTGAAATCCTCCTAAAGTTAATCTATATCGAATGATGATAAACCCAAAATCCTGTCGCCGCGATTAGCTGTAGGGCAGGATTTTCTTCATGACCTTCTCGTTGCTTCTTTCGGTCATGCTGGGCTTTCTCAGCGTTCTTTTTCTCTTGGTGGTCTTTTTAGTCAGGATATGGCTTTTGTTAGCCTTAAAACGTTTCAGTTTTCCGTTTCCTGTAATTTTAAAGCGCTTTGCAGCTGCTTTTTTAGTTTTTGCTTTTGGCATAACTTTATCCTCCTTAAATACTACGTTTGTCAACGATACCGTCTAAAAAACGTTTTATACCAACGCTCCTCGGCCTGAGCTTAGGAACGTTTGGGCATCAAGAACATGACCATGCTGCGCCCCTCCATTTTGGGAGCCTTTTCTACGCTGCCCACCTCGGAAATGCCCTGCGCAAACTGATTCAGCACTTCACGACCAATATCCGTGTGGGTCATTTCGCGTCCGCGAAAGCGAACCGATACCTTGACCTTATCGCCCTTTTCCAAGAACTTAGCCGCATTTTTCAGTTTGGTATTCAAATCATGATCATCAATATTGGGCGAGAGCCGAACCTCTTTCACTTCCATGGTTTTCTGCTTCTTCTTCGCCTCTTTTTCCCGTTTGATTTGGTCAAAGCGGTATTTTCCATAATTCATGATTTTGCAGACCGGCGGTTTGGACTGAGGCGCAATTTTTACCAGATCCAAATTTTTCTCTACGGCCATGCTAAGCGCTTCGCGGCTGGAAACGACGCCCAGCTGCTGCCCGTTCTCGTCAATCAGTCTGACTTCCTTGTCACGAATCTCTTCGTTGATCATTAATTCGCTAATGGTTTGGTACCTCCGAAATGATTTTTGGCATAAAAAAACGAATCCCAAAGGATCCGCAATACAGACCGGCAAACAAAAGCGCGCCTAAGCCCAGCTTTGCTTTCCGGAAATCTACAATTGATAAACCGTTGCCATGTGCGGCTATAAATGCCGATGACAAGGTGAGAAGCGGAACCTTCTACTTGTTTTCCATGCAGAGTATATTATACTATGCCGCTTCTCGCCTTGTCAAGGATTTTTTTACAATTTTTGCGGATTATTCAATCGTTACAACCCAGCCTTCGGGCGCTTCGATACGTCCCATCTGAATGCCGGTAAGGGTGTCGTAGAGTTTTTGCGTCCAGGGTCCCATTGTATCCATGCCGCTGGGGAAATAAATGTCGCTTCCATGATCGTAAATATGTCCCACCGGCGAGATAACAGCCGCCGTGCCGCAGAGGCCGCACTCAGCGAAATCTTTAACCTCGTCGAAGTACACTTCGCGGTGCTCCACCTTCATACCAAGGTAATGCTCAGCCACATACATGAGCGAGCGCCGCGTGATCGACGGCAGAATGCTACCCGATTTAGGCGTAACAAAAGTGCCGTCTTTAGTAATAAACATAAAGTTAGCGCCGCCGGTTTCTTCTACTTTGGTGCGGGTTTGCGGATCGAGATACATATTCTCGGAAAAACCCTCGCGGTGCGCTACCTGAATGGCATGCAGGCTCATGGCATAGTTGAGGCCGGCTTTAATATCGCCCGTGCCATGCGGAGCCGCGCGGTCAAAATCGCTTACCTTAATGGAAATAGGCTTAGCGCCGCCTTTAAAATACGGGCCTACCGGGGTGACAAAAATACGAAATTCAAATTCATCGGCCGGTTTAACGCCGATTACGCTATTAGTACCAATCATAAACGGACGAATATAAAGCGTAGCGCCGCTGCCATAAGGCGGTACATACTCTTTATTGGCGGCCACAACCTGGCGCACCGCTTCTACAAATCGCTCTTTGGGAAACGGCGGCATTTCCAGGCGCTCGGCCGAGTTTTCCATACGCTCGCCGTTAAGATCGGGCCGGAAACAAACGATATGCCCGTCTTTCGTATAATAGGCTTTCAGGCCTTCAAAACAGGATTGACTATATTGAAATACGCAGGCGCATTCGCTTAGCGTAATCGTTGCGTCCTTCTCCAGGCCGCCTTCGTCCCACTTGCCGTCTTTATAGCGGGATACATACCGGTAATCCGTGGGCATATAGCTAAATCCCAGATTACCCCAGTCAATGTTTTTACTCATACTCTCCTCCATTCCGAAGCGCTTTACTTTGTCACCCAGCGCGCGGCCGGCGGCATAAGGCTTCTTAAGTATCGATTATAATACTCTGGTCTGAAAAATGCAAGGAAAAGCGGCAACAAATTCATTTTACCGGATCCGCCCCGTACCAAGAACAATATATTGATAACTGGTTAGCGCTTCTAAACCCATAGGGCCCCGCACATGCAGTTTTTGTGTGGAAATGCCAATTTCGGCGCCCAAACCAAATTCACTGCCGTCTGTGAAACGCGTGGACCAAGGAATCGACCACCTTCACGGCCAGATCGTAATCTAAATACTCGGTTTATAATCTTCTTCTATGGCCGGCACAGCGCGCTGTATCAGCGCCAGGGTACGCGCGCAGCCATGCAGACGCACCTTAGGCATGCGCTCTTCCAGACGCGGCAAAAACGCGGCCGCGGCGCTTTGGTGCACCAGCAGGGTCTCCGCCGCGTTACACACCGACGGCCGGCTGGTTCGTACAAAAGCTCGGGCGAGGCCCCGCTGGCCAGCACCATAGTAAAGCCGCTGTCCAAAGCCATTTGAGCCGCCTGTATCTTGGTAGCCATGCCCCCGGTGCCAAGCCGTGAGCCGCTGCCGCCCGCGGCGGCCAAAATGGCCGGCGTGATCGCACTGACGTGGGGAATGAGGCGCGCCTGCGGGTTTTCGCTAGGAGGCGCGTCGTACAAGCCGTCGATGTCGGACAGGAGGATGAGAAGACCGGCCTTTACGAGACGGGCGACAATGGCGGACAGTGTGTCGTTGTCGCCGAATTCGATTTCTTCGGTGGAGACGGTGTCGTTTTCGTTGACAATGGGAATGGCGCCGAGAGCGAGCAGGCGCTCAAAGGTGTTCATGGCGTTTTGTTTGCGCTGGGGCTGCTCGAGAACGTCGCGAGTGAGAAGAATTTGCGCGGTGGTGTGGTGATACTCGCCGAAAAGTTTGTCGTAGGTGTACATGAGCTCGCATTGCCCCACGGCGGCGCAGGCCTGTTTAAGGGGAATGCTCTTCGGCCGCTCGGCGAGGCCGAGTTTGCCGGCGCCGATACCGATAGCGCCGGTTTCCCTACCCCGTTAAAATTTAACCGCAAATTATTCTTTCCGCTCGTCAATCAGTACCGAAATTCCCATGGAAGCTACAAAAACGAGCACGCTGGCTCCCAAAACAGAAACAAGGCCGAAACTGCCTATCGCCTGCGCTAAACTGCTAATTTGCGAGCTGCCCACCGCCTCCAGTACCATGCCTAACCCCATAATCACCAGGGCGATGCTGCCAAACAGAATCAGCCGCCCCTTGGCTACGCCAAAGGCAATGACCAAAGGCAGATTAAGCGCTGGCACGACCAGCCCTATGCACACTCCTACGCAGGCCGAGGTCCACACCCCCGCCATCGACATGGCATTCACGCCAAAGGCAATCGCAAGCGAAAAAACAACGACATACAGCACAAGCGATACGCCCGCGCTAGCAAGCGCCAGCACGTATTTTTCCACAACCAGCATTTTCCGCGAATATGGCATCATGGCCGCATACTCGCTCCAGTGGCTTTTCTCTTCCATAGTCAGCACTGTAATCGGAATCATGGACAAAAAGAAAAACAAAAAAAGACCCATAAAAGAAGAGGTTCCGCCCGTAGGCAGCGCGTCCAGCACAATATACGCCGTCCCCAGCAGCAGCAAAAATCCCGCCGTCTTTTTAATTGAGAAAAAATCTTTACACAAAAGCCCCCACATTACGGCCTGCCTCCCTTCGACATATACACAATCACGTCTTCCAGCCCCGGGCTTTGCAGCACGGCTCCCCCCGGCATTTTCTCACGATCAACCAGCGCCTCTACGCCATAGCTGCCCACGCGCTTTCCCTTCAGCGCGCCCGGCGGCAGCGCGTCCAGCTCCGCCTGCGTGCAGCGATACAGCCCATAGCGCTCCAGCAGCCGGTCTTTCTCCTCGCTCAGTAGCAGCGTCCCCTTATGCAAAAACGCCACATAATCGCACAGCTTTTCCAGATCGCTCACAATATGCGACGAAATCAAAATCGAATGATCCTCCTCACGCGTAAACTCAAAAAACAGATCCAGCATGGTATCGCGCACTACCGGATCTAACCCCGAAGTCGGCTCGTCCAGTACCAGCAGCTTACTCCTATGGCTCAGCGCCGCCGCAATGGCCAGCTTCATTTTCATGCCGCGCGAAAAATCCTTAAATTTTTTATCGCGCGGCAGCTCAAACCGCTCCAAATACGCCTTGTACGCCTCAGCGTCCCAGCGCGCATACGAATGCGCCAGCACAATCCCCAGCTCCGCCGCCGTAATCTCTTCCGGAAAGCACGGCTCCGCCAGCACCACGCCAATCTCCTCCTTCACCGCCGGGCGCCGCCGTAGGTCCCGCTCGCCCAAAACACAAACCGACCCGCCGCTCGGCTTCATGGCTCCCATTAACAGCTTAATCAGCGTCGTTTTGCCCGCGCCATTTTCACCAATCAGCCCCATAATACAGCCACTGGGCAGCGTCAAATTGACCGGCCCCAAACTAAATCCGTCAAACTCCTTGCGTAGCCCACGCACCTCAATCGCATTCACGACTTCTCCTCCTCATTCGACTGCACCATAATTCGGTACATCTCCATAATCTCCTCTACCGACAGAGAGCAAATGGCCGCTAGCTCCGCAATCCGCTCCATGTGGTCCTCGATTTCGCGCAGCATATTTTCGCGCGCCAGCGCGCCATTTTGACGCGCTACAAAGCATCCCTTCCCGGCCACCGTGTACAGAAGCCCTTCCCGCTCTAACTCGTCGTACGCGCGTTTGGTGGTAATAACGCTAATGTGCAAATCCTTCGCCAGCGCGCGAATAGACGGCAGCGCCTCGTCTTCTGCCAGTTCACCGCTTAGAATACAGTTACGGATCTGCGAGTAGATCTGCTCGTAGATCGGCTGTCCGCTTTTGTTGTCGACAAACAAGTGCATGTAGTCCAGCTTCCTTTCTTATACTGCATATGAACAGTATATACAGTATGCACAGTCTTGTCAAGAGAAATTTGCGCAAAAAAATCGGGCAGGAATACGATCCCTACCCGAATTGTCACGGTTTGGTTATTTTTTTAAATATAAAGTGGGAATGAGAATCTCCAGCTCGCCGGCCTCGTCTGCCGGCTGCCAGCCGAGCACAAAGCGGACACGGGCCTCTACGGGCTTGTAGCCCCTTTCTTGCAGCGCCGCCAGCCTCTCCGCGCAGGCGCGCGAAAACTTAGCCGCTCGGACCTGGCGCCCACCGCAGGAAGCGGTTAAATACGCGTTGTCCATGTGCAGCGGCATACCGCTGCGCAGCTGACCGATATACGACTGCTTGCTCTTAAAAAAGTCCAGCACCACGTCCTGGTGCATGAGGGGCAGAATCAGCTCAGACGGCTCGCCGTAGCGCGCCCGGTTCTCTTTCCATGTAAGGCCGGGCAGCGACCGATAAGGGGTAAAAAGCTCTGTATTGGTATGAATATAAAGCGCATTCCTGGCCCGGGTTAGTCCCACATAGAGCGCGCGGCGATCTTCCACCGCACGTTCGCCCTGCAGCAGCATATAAACGGAAGAAAACTCGTGCCCCTTCGCCTTATGAATGGTCGAAACCAAAACCGTACCGGCTTCGTCGTGGTACGAATCTTCAAAGCGCGATTCTTTAATGAACTCGTCTAAATCCGTACGATATTTCACCGGATTTACGCTTTCAAAATCGTGAATTAAATGCATGACATTCTCCAGACAGGCGCTCTGCGCATAGGTCTTTTGCAGCGCCTGCTTCGCCCGCTCCCACAGCGCTTTGCTGATTACCGGCGAGCTCAGCTCCCGGTCAATGGTTTGCAAAAAGAAGCGCACCTCGGCCAGCTTACTGAGCGAAAAACCGTCGAGCGACTGGATAAGCCTTACCTGCATTCCGCGCTGCAGCAGAAGACTTTGCATCTGCAGCGCTTCTTCATTGGTGCTGGTCAGCACACAGGCCGAGCCGTCGCCCGCCGTTTCGGCCACCTGATCGGCCACCGCCCGCGCCATGTACCGGCTCTGATACCGCGTGATCTCGCAAACGCCGGCTTCGCTGCTCACGGCCGTAATGGGTTCCTGCTTCATGCGATCCGGCAGGGCGCGAATCAGCGCGTTGGCCAGCGACACGATCGGCTCCCGGCTGCGGAAATTTTCGGTTAGTTCATACAGCGCCGCGTCATGCCTGGTGAGTAGCGAGCGAAAATAGGCGGCGCTGGATCCGCGAAACGCATAAATATTCTGATCGTCATCGCCCACGGCGATCACGCGCATGGTCTCGTTATGCTGCATTAGCGCCTCCACCAGCGCAAACTCGTGCTCGTCCATATCCTGCGCCTCGTCAATGACCAGCACGCTCTTCGTGATTTTTTCGGGTTCTACCTCACCGCTGCGAATCATGCTCACGGCCCGCTGCACCACGTCGCCCGCGCCTTCCAGGCTGCCAACCCGGCCCATTAAGTCAAAGCAATACGAGTGGAAGGTTTTCACCTCAACATAATACGCCGCGCTTCCCATGAGCTCGACCAGCCGCTGTTTAAACTCTGTCGCGGCCGCCCGCGAAAACGTGAGCATAAGCAGCTGCTCGTGCTTGACGTCTTCCAGCAGCAAAAGCGCCGCCAGCTTATGGACCAGCACCCGCGTTTTTCCGCTGCCCGGCCCCGCGGCTACCGCAATGCAGCGCGCCGTATCGTCGTCAATAATCTGCCGCTGCGCCGCCGACAGGTCGCCAAACAGCTTCCGGTAGCGGCTTGGCGTTATGCCCCGCTCGATTTCCTTTCGGCTCTCGCCTTTAAAATACTTAGCCACAAAGCGGCCCGCGTCCATATGAAAATAGTCCTGCACAAACTGCTGCGCCGCCGGCGGATTTTGCGCCATGAGCTCGGCGTAGCGCCCCACCATATGAATCTGCCGCACCTTCTGCCGGTAAAACTCCTCAAACGCCTTATAGTCTTCGGCTTTATACTGCACCCGCGGCTCCATAACCAGGCGCTCAATCTGCATGCCCTGGTAAATCACTAGAAAACCGCCTTCCAGGCGCAGCGCCCCAATCCGCGCTAAATAGAGCAGCGCGTCCTCCATATCGGCCAGAGCGGGCAGATCGTCAAATAAATCGGCCTGCGGCCGGTTCTGGTACGCCTTATGCAGGCCCACCAGTGAAAAAGTAACCGTCTGGCCAGCGCCCCCCGGCGTATCCGCTTCGGCCGCCAGGCTTTCCAGCGCGCTGATAATAAACCGGCAGAGCCGCAGCCGCCTCTCATATCGGCGCTGCAGCGCCTCCGGCGCCTCGCAGGGCGTAAGACGCACCGTTTCCGCCGCGGCATACTCTGGTTTTTCCACATAGTGCTGCACAATGTGGTAATAGAGCAGCGTCCGCAGCTTCTTCACGCTCGATCCGCTCACGCCGCCCGCCAGCGCCTGCTCATTGCGCTCCTTAAAATTCCATTCGCACCCGCCTTCCGAAAGCTGGGAAAGCACAAAGGCCTCCAGTTTGGCAAAGCTCTCCAGCACCGCGCGCGGGCCGGCAAACCCTTTGTCCGGCACGTAGGCCGTCATATCCATGGCATCGGCCAAAAGCCCGTCTTGCCGCATAAGGTTAATCGCGCCAATCACGTCCTCCTTCGGAAGGCCCAGCCGGTCGGCTAAATAGTCGACCCGCGACTCCGCTTCGTCCTCCTGCCCGGCCGCTGCCTGGCGCCGGGAAATAAGCGACTGCACCACCCGCTTCGCCGTTACGCGCTGCACCTTAGAAAACAGCGGCGAAGCGTCAATGCGGCGCGCCGCCTCCTGCATGTTTCTTGCCAAAATGCTGGTTGCGTAAACGCGGGGCATATTTTGCCCGCGCTTTACATAGCCCGCCGTTTCCAGCGCCGCAATGGCCGTACGCACCCGCGTCTCCACATCGGCCACGGTATCGTCCCAGCCCGCTTGCCGCGCAATTTCCAGCGCCGAGCACTGCACATGGTCCCGCCTGCCTGTCATCTGCTTAATGGCCCGCCACACCTGCTGCACCTCGCGCAGGCTCAGCTTCGTCTGATTCAGCAGCGCAAAATGCTGGTCCAGATCCGCCTCCTGGTACAGCACATAGCAATCGGCCTCCAGCGCCGGATCGCGCCCCGCGCGCCCCGCCTCCTGCATATAATCTTCCAGCGAACTCGAAATCTCATAGTGCACCACCAGCTTCACGTCTTTTTTATCGACGCCCATACCAAAAGCCGACGTAGCCACCATAACCTGCGCCTGATTTTGAATAAACGCTTCCTGATTCTCAATTTTAGCGGCCGCTTCCATTTTTCCGTTAAACGGCAGAGCCGCAAACCCATCGCGCGTCAGCCTTTCAGCCAGCTCCCGCGTACGGCGTGTGCGGGACACATACACAATGGTAGGGCACCGCTTCTCTTCGAGAAGCCGGCGCAGCGCTGTATATTTTTCTTCTTCGCTTTGCATTTTCAGTACGGTATAATGCAAATTTTCGCGCATGCTGTCGGCGGCAAAAAGCTGCAGCGTAATCCCCAGCTTGTCTTTAAAATACGCGCTAATATCTTCTATTACTTTCTGTTTAGCCGTGGCGGTAAAGCAGGAAACGGGTATGGTTACGCCCGGCCCCTGGATCTCCTGCATGCGCCGGATAAAATCGCCAATATATAAATAGTCTACGCGAAAATCCTGGCCCCACGCCGAAAAGCAGTGAGCCTCGTCAATGACAAACCGGCTCACGGTGCGCCCGCTGAGTATCCGCTCTATGGTGCGCGAACGCAGCTGTTCCGGCGATATGTAAAGCAGGCTGGCGGAGCCGTCGGCTACGCGCTGCAGAGCGCTGGCGCGCTCCACCGGATTTAACAGCCCGTTAACGGTTACGGCCTCGGTAATGCCTTTTTCGTTTAAATTATCGACCTGATCCTTCATAAGCGATTGCAAAGGCGAAATCACAACGGTAAGGCCGTGTTCCGCCCGCCCCGCCATGAGCGCGGGCAGCTGAAACGTAATGGATTTTCCCCCGCCTGTGGGAAACACGGCCAGCAGCGAAGCGCCGTCTACGGCGGCCTGAGCCGCTTCTTGCTGCAAGGGCCTGCCGCCATAGGTGCGAAAGCTGGGGTAGCCGAAGTACCGCTGCAGCGCCGCAGTTACGCTAAGTTCGGACTGGCAATAAGCGCAGGAAGCACTGTGACAGGGCACGGCGCGCAGCGCCCGCAGCACATGTGTGGTCTTAGGGTAGGCAGCGCGCAGCCACGGGCCCGGCTGAGCGCAGCCCTCCCCTCCATGAATGAGCGCCAGAGCGTAGGCAAGCTCCACGGGCTGCTCCTGCACAAGCGCCTCGATAGGAGCGCTTTCACAAATCTGACCACGAAAGGTTTCGCGAATAGGCTGCGCCAACTGACCGGCGTATGGCTTAAAGCCCACAAGCTGAAAGAATCCCTGAAATTCCTTGTGCGCGTAGAGCAGCGCGCAGAAAATGCGTTTTAGCTTCGACGGCAGCGCGGCGAATGCGTTAACCTCTTCATAGAGAAGCGCTTTCGCCTTGCGGCAATCATTTACGGGGTTGCTTAGCTCTGCGTCTTGCAGCTTTTCGTCTTTAGCAAGCGCATGGTGCGTTTTTTCGGGGAAGAGCAGCGGCGAGAGATATAAAGTATCGACCGGCGCGGCCGTAATAGCGGCGTCGGGCGCCGCCTTTTGCAGACAGGGCAAATCGTGCTGCAAAATATTGTGTCCACAGATCAGCTCGGCCCCCTGAATATAGCGAAAAAACTCGACTAGCGAGGACGAATGAAAATCCGCGCGTCCCTCGCGCAGTGCGCCGATTTGGTAAATGGTATGGTTATCTCTGCCTACTTCTGTGTCAATGAAAACAATGGACTCGTTCATGCCCTTCCTCCCAGTTCTTTCTTTTTATAGCTTTGTAAGCTGAAACGGACAATGCCCCGCATAGCGGCCGCTGGCCAGCGCGTCGAGCAGTGCTTCTACGCCTAACGCCGTGTAATCGTAAGCGGCAATCACGGCGTCTGCGCGGTGCACCAGGGACGCATCATACGGCGCGCCCAGAAGCGCTACAATAAGGCGTACGCCCGGCATTTCCTCAATTTTGCGCAGCACCTCCTGCTGCCCCGGGCGCATGCGGGCGTTAAACAGCCCCAGCACCACGGTTTTAAATCCCATTTTAACGGCCGAATCCAGCATGGTAGTCGCCTGCGCCGCGTCGCCGTCTAGCGGCATTTTGGCGGCCAGGCAGCCAAATCGCGCGGCCGCGCGGTCTGCTAAGCTAATCGGTTTACTGTCTTCTACACCGGTTGCCGCCATGCTGTCGGGCGCTATAACCAGAAAATCAGGTTTCTGCTCGGAAAGCTGCACGCTCTCGCCGCTCAGCAGCGTAATACTGTCTGCCGCCATTTCACGGTTTAAAATGAGCTTAGCCGGCTGCAACAGTACCTTCTCGGCCTGCTCGGCGTCTACGGCCTGCGGCGTGAAAAGACCCAGTTTTTCTTTGCAGCGCTGTATGCGCTGATACGAGATCTCCACTCGCTCCGGCGAAAGGCGGCCGCTTTCGAGCGCCGCGTAAATAGCCAAAACCGCTTCTTGCACGGCCTCATAGGTATGGGAAATGGTTACCATGTCCGCTCCCGCCTCAATGGCGCGCACAGCGCCCTCGCCGGTGCCGCACGACGCGCGCACCGCGTCCATTTCCATGCAATCGGTTAGCACAAGGCCGTCAAAGCCCCACTGCTGGCGAAGCAGACCGGTCACAATGGCAGGAGACAGGGTAGCGGGGTTTTCGGCGTCCACCCGCTCATAGCGCACGTGGGCCGTCAAAATGGCCGGCGCTCCGGCCTGAATGCCTTTTTGAAAGGCCGCCCACTCGGTCTCCTCCAGCCTTTCGCGGCTCTGGTGATTAACGGGAATGCCCAGGTGCGAATCGCTGCTGACATTGCCATGCCCGGGAAAATGTTTGAGCACCGGCAGCACGCCGCCGTCTACCAGCCCCTGCATCATGGAAATGCCCAGCGCCGCCGCTTTTTCCGGATTATCGCCATAGGAGCGGCAGCCGATAATGGGGTTAGCCGGATCCATATTCAAATCCATAACCGGCGCCAGGTTCATGTTCACGCCCATGGCGCGCAGTATTTCACCCAAATTCCGGCCGAGCTGCCTAACCGGATTCTCTTCCGCACTGCCGCCTTCCGCACTGCCGCCCACAGCAGCTGCTACCGCCGCAGCGGACGGAATGAGCGCCGCGCCCTCGGTAATACGGCTTACCATGCCGCCTTCCTGATCGGCCGCGATAAGCGGCGCTATGCCTAACTTGTCAAAAACGTGCCGGCTGAGCGTCTGACTTAGCGCCGATACCTGCGCCGCCGATTGCATGTTGCGCGAAAAATAAATAAAATTACCAATCTGAAAATCTTCCAGCAGGCGCCGTGCCTGCTCGTCAAAGTCTGGCGACGGAAAGCCCGCCATAATCATTTGACCTACTTTTTGTTTTAACTCTTGTTCTATCATACGCTTTACTTCCTTTCCGAAGCGCCCGGCCTAGTGCGAAGCCACGGCTATGATCTCTCGCAGCACCTCGGCCGTGCCGTTTTTGGCGTCTTTTCCGCCCATGGCGGCCTGGTACTCGGCCCGGTGTGCGCTTACGTAGTCTAGGGCGCTAAGCAGGCTCTTACCGGTTAGCTCTTCTTGAGGCAGCACATAGCTAAAGCCTTTTTCTTTAAAGTGCTTCGCGTTTAAAATCTGGTCGCCACGGCTTACGGTAAGAGGCAGGGGCACCAGAATATTGGGAATGCGCAGCAGCAGAAATTCATTGATCGAGTTGGAGCCCGCGCGGCTCAGCACTACACTGGTCATGGCGAAAAGATCGGCCATTTCGCTTTTGGCGTACGCCATGGCGTAGTAGCCCTTGTGCTGCGGCGGCGTAAATCCGCTCTGCTCGCCGCCGTAAAGGTGTACAATCTGATACCGCCGGCACAGCGCCTCCAGGTTTTGAAGCACTATGTCGTTGAGCGCGCCCGCGCCCTGGCTGCCGCCCACGACAAGCAGCACCGGCAGCCCTGCCGGATCCAGTCCTGTTAGGGCAAACCCTTTTTCCCGGCTTCCCTGCTGCAGCGAGGCGCGAATGGGCGTACCGGTGTAGCGCGTTTTGCGCCGCGGCATGTAACGCAGCGTTTCTTCAAAGGTCACGCAAATACGGCTGGCAAAGGGGGCGCAAAGCTTGTTTGCCAGTCCCGGCGTTAAATCGGATTCGTGTAAAATGACCGGCACGCGCAGCAGCCAGCCGCCCACGGCTACCGGCAAGCTGGCAAAACCGCCCTTACAGAAGATAAGCGCCGGCCGGCGCCGGCGGATCAGCCGCACGGCCTGCCCGATACCGCGCACCACGCGAAAAGGAGTAGGCAGGTTTTGCCGCAAATTTTGCCACAAGTTCAAACCACGGTTGAGCCGCCCCGAGACTACCTCATGAAAGACAAGGCCGGCCTCCGTGGCCAGCCCATATTCGATTTCGTCTTTCTGTCCCAGATATTCCACCTGAAAGCCCGCCTTTTGCAGCGGCTCCACTAGCGCCAGATTCGGGTTTACATGGCCGGCCGTGCCGCCGCCGGCCATGTAAATGAGCTTACTGCGCATGATCCTCTGCCGGCGCCGTGTGGTAGCCCTCGGGATTCATGCTCTGCCAGCGATACGAATCGGCGCACATGTCTTCTATATCGTACTCGGCCTTCCAGCCCAGCTCACGCGCTGCCTTGCTGGGGTCGCCATAGCAAGAGGCAATGTCGCCCGCGCGGCGGCCCTCAATCTGGTACGGAATTTCCTTGCCGCACGCTTTCTCGTAGGCATGAATCACTTCCAGCACGCTGTAGCCGCGGCCGGTTCCCAGATTATAAATGCTCACGCCTTCTTTGTCTTCCAGCTTCTTCAGCGCCTTCACATGGCCACGCGCCAAATCCACCACATGAATATAATCACGCACGCCCGTGCCGTCCGGCGTAGGGTAATCGTTGCCATATACCCGCACATACGGCCGCTTGCCTACAGCCACCTGCGCCACATACGGCACCAGATTATTCGGAATGCCCTTCGGATCCTCGCCAATGAGGCCGCTCTTATGCGCGCCAATAGGGTTAAAATACCGCAGCAAAATAATGTTCCACTCGGGGTCTGCCGTATGCACGCCCTTCAAAATTTCTTCAATCATCCACTTCGTCCAGCCATAGGGATTCGTAGCCGGCTGCTTCGGCATTTCCTCCGTAATCGGCATTACCTCCTGCTCGCCGTATACCGTAGCCGAAGAGCTAAAAATCAGATTCTTTACGCCATGCGCGCGCATAGCGTTGCACAGATTCAGCGTGCCCATAATATTGTTCTCATAATACTCCAGCGGCTTTTCCACCGACTCGCCCACCGCCTTCAGGCCCGCAAAATGAATCACGCTATCAATCGGCTCCGCGTTAAAAATCATCTCCAGCGCCGCCTTATCCAGCAGATCCGCCTCGTAAAACTTCACGCTTTTACCCGTAATCTGCTCTACGCGCCGCAGCGACTCCTCGCTTGCATTGCTTAAATTGTCCATAACCACCACGTCGTAGCCCGCATTCAAAAGCTCCACACAAGTATGGCTTCCAATATACCCCGCTCCGCCTGTTACTAAAATCATACGTATCCTCTCCTTTTATTCAATCTCTTTCAGCATGGTTTGAATCAGCTCCATGGCCCGCGCGGCGGCCAAATGGACGAACTCCTCGTACTGCATCGGGGCCCCATCGTCCGCCCCGTCGCTGATGGCGCGAATAATCACAAAGGGAACCTGATTCAGCTGGCAGGTTTGGGCAATCGCGCCGCCCTCCATTTCCGTACAGTCACCTTGAAACTGCGTTACCAAATATGCCTTCTTTTCGGGAGCCGCCACAAATTGATCGCCGGTCACAACGCGGCCTATTCTATAGCGCAGCCCCAGCCGCTCGGCCGCCCGAGAAGCCAAGTTTTTTAGCGCTTCGTCGGCCGCCATATACACGCCCGGCAAACCGGTAATGTATCCCGGTTCGTCGCCAAAAAACGTTGTATCGAAATCGTGCTGCGCCGCGTCTGTTGAAATCACAATATCTCCCACATGAAGCTCTGGATTTAACGCGCCGGCCACGCCTACGTTAATGATTTTTTCGGGTTCAAACCGATCAATCATAACCTGGGTGCAAACGGCGGCATTCACTTTTCCGATTCCGGCCTGTACGCCCACTACTTCTACTGTGCCCAGCGTTCCTACTAAAAATTCCATGCCGGCATGCCCTTTCACGCTCCGGGCCTGCGGCATGATCTGCTTAAGCGCCGCAAATTCTTCTTCGGTTGCTGTAATAATTCCTATCATATTGGCTCCTTCTTAAAAAATACGGGGGGCTCCCGCAGGAAGCCCCCCGTTGAAATCCTGCGACGACAAATTCTCGATCGCGCAGTTTTTATTTAGTCATTCGCCTTGGGCGCGAACATCTCGCTCAGTCTCTGCAAATGCTCATACCGTGCAGACGCATTCTCTTCTGCCTTTTCGAACAGCTCTTTCGCTCTCTCGGGGAAGGAACGGGTCAGCGCAGAGTAGCGGGCCTCATTCATAATGAAGTCCTGATAGCTCGTGGTCGGAGCTTTGCTATCCATTGTGAACGGATTCTTGCCTTCTGCCTTCAGCAGCGGATTGAAGCGGAACAGATTCCAGTAGCCGCAATCTACAGCCTTCTTCATTTCCAGCTGGCAGTTAACCATACCGCCCTTAATGCTGTGCATCTCACACGGAGCGTAGCCGATAATCAGCGACGGACCCGGATATGCCTCAGCCTCGCGAATCGCTTTCAGCGTCTGGTTGTTGTCAGCGCCCATAGCGATTTGCGCCACATAGATGTAGCCATAGGACATAGCAATCTCTGCCAGGCTCTTCTTGGCAATGGCTTTACCTGCCGCAGCAAACTGGGCAACCTGACCAATCTGAGACGCCTTGGAAGCCTGACCACCGGTATTGGAGTAAACCTCGGTATCGAATACCATGACGTTTACGTCTTCGCCCTGTGCAAGCACATGATCCAGACCGCCAAAGCCGATATCGTAAGCCCAACCGTCACCGCCGAAGATCCATACAGACTTCTTGGACAGGTAATCCTCGTTATCCAGAATATCCTGGCACAGCTCACAGGTATGACCCTGATTCTTAATCGCAGCTACCAGCGCCTCAGAAGCCGCGCCGTTCTTCTCACCGTCGTTTACCGTATCCAGGTACGCCTGAGCGGCGGCTTTCACTTCTTCGCTTGCCTTCTCGGAAGTGGCGATTTCTTTTACTTCTTCGATCAGACGGCTGCGAATCGCCTTCTGACCCAGATACATACCAAAACCATGCTCCGCGTTATCCTCGAACAGGGAGTTAGCCCAAGCGGGACCATGACCTGCTTTGTTTGTGGTGTACGGCGAAGTAGCCGCGGGACCACCCCAAATAGAGGAGCAACCGGTTGCGTTAGAAATATACATTCTGTCGCCAAACAGCTGCGTAATTAAGCGTGCATACGAGGTCTCGGCACAGCCTGCGCAGGAACCGGAGAACTCGAGCAACGGTTTCTTATACTGGCTGCTGATCGGCGTAATGGTCTTGGTCAGCTCTTCTTTCTCAGAAACGTTCGCTACGCAGTAATCAAATACCGGCTGCTGCTCATCCTGAGACTCACGCGGCACCATTGTCAGAGACTTGGTCGGGCATACGCTTACGCAAACGCCGCAGCCCATGCAGTCCATAGGAGAAATAGCCAGCGTATAGGTATAACCAGCCTTAGCGGCCGTTCTTTCTTTAGAACCGGTCTTGATTGCTTTCGGAGCCGCGTCCAGCTCTTCCTGCGTCATAGCAAACGGACGAATGGTAGCATGCGGGCAAACAAATGCACATTTGTTACAGCCCACACAGGTAGCCGCATTCCACTCGGGAACGTTAACGGCAACGCCGCGTTTCTCATAAGCGGAAGCGCCCTGCTCGAAGGTACCGTCTACATGATCCATGAATACGGATACCGGCAGCGAATCGCCATCCATCAGGTCTACCGGTTTCAAAATGTTATCAACCATTTTCACCAGTTTCTCCGGACCCTCTTCTTTTTCAGGCTCGGTATGATCTACCGCATCAGCCCAGTCCGCGGGTACGTCAATCTTCACGAAAGCGGATACGCCGGCGTCAATCGCTTTATGGTTGCTGTCTACAATCTCCTGACCTTTCTTCATGTAGGATTTAGTAGCAGCGTCTTTCATATAACGGATTGCGTCTTCGATCGGCAGAATGTTAGCCAGAGCGAAGAAAGCAGCCTGCAAAATAGTGTTGGTTCTCTTGCCCATACCTACCTGAACGGCCAGATCAATCGCGTTAACGGTGTACAGCTGAATGTTGTTCTTCGCAATGTAACGCTTGGTTTCTGCGTTCAAATGGTTGTTCAGCTCTTCGGGCGTCCACTGGCAGTTAATCAGGAATACGCCGCCGGGCTTCACATCGTTTACCATTTTGTAACCCTTCAGTATGTAGGAAGGATTGTGGCAGGCAACAAAGTCTGCTTTGTTAATATAGTACGGGCTCTTAATCGGCTTGTCGCCAAAACGCAGATGCGAAATGGTTACGCCGCCCGTCTTCTTGGAGTCATACTGGAAGTAAGCCTGTACGTATTTGTCGGTGTGGTCGCCAATGATCTTGATCGAGTTCTTGTTGGCGCCTACGGTACCGTCGCCACCCAGACCCCAGAACTTGCACTCAATGGTGCCTTCTGCAGCGGTATTCGGCGAGGGTTTCTCCGGAAGAGACAAATGCGTTACGTCATCGTTAATACCGATAGTGAACTGACTCTGCGGATTCTCTTTAGCCAGCTCTTCGTATACGGCAAAGACGCTTGACGGAGGCGTATCTTTGGAACCCAGACCATAACGGCCGCCGATAACCTTAGCGTTTACGCCATGGGTAGACAGCGCGGTTACTACGTCAAGGAACAGGGGCTCGCCCAGCGCGCCGGGCTCTTTGGTACGATCCAGAACCGCAATCTTCTTAACGGTAGACGGCAGGGCCTCGATCAGCTTATCGGCCGCAAACGGACGATACAGTCTTACCTTCACCAAACCAACCTTTTCGCCTGCGGCGGTCAGGTAGTCGATTACTTCTTCTGCCACGTCGCAGATGGAGCCCATAGCCACGATAACGCGGTCGGCATCCGGAGCGCCGTAGTAATTAAACAATTTATAGTCGGTACCCAGTTTGGCATTGACTTTGTTCATGTACTCTTCTACAATGCCGGGTACGGCTTCGTAATACTGGTTGCAGGCTTCACGATGCTGGAAGAAGATATCGCCATTCTCGTGAGAACCACGCATAACGGGATGCTCAGGATTGAGCGCGCGTTTACGGAACGCTTTAACAGCGTCCATATCGCACATGTCTTTCAGGTCCTCATAATCCCACACTTCGATTTTCTGCAGCTCATGAGAGGTGCGGAAACCATCGAAGAAGTTAATGAACGGAACGCGGCCTTTAATCGCTGCCAAATGCGCAACAGCGCCCAGATCCATATCCTCTTGCGGGTTGGTCTCGGCGAGCATGGCGAAACCGGTCTGACGACATGCGTATACGTCGGAATGATCGCCAAAAATGTTCAGCGCGTGGGAAGCTACGCAGCGAGCCGATACGTGAAATACGGTCGGCAGCAGCTCACCGGCGATTTTGTACATATTGGGGATCATCAGCAGCAGACCCTGGGACGCGGTGTAGGTTGTGGTCAGCGCGCCGGCTGCCAAAGAGCCGTGCACCGTACCGGAAGCACCGGCCTCGGACTGCATCTCGACTACCTTAACCGTGGTGCCGAAGATGTTTTTCTGTCCCTGTGCAGACCACTGATCAACATAGTCTGCCATGGGGCTGGACGGCGTAATGGGGTAGATACCGGCTACCTCGGTAAACGCGTACGACACATAAGCCGCGGCGTTATTACCATCCATGGTTTTCTTTTTTCTTGCCATAGTTAAACTCCCTTTCATGAAATATTGTAGATCCCTGCAAGATACAGGTAATGCCAATTCCTTAGCATGATTACATAAAATTAGTTTAAGACCAGCTTTGATTTTATCACCTTTTGCATAGTCTGTAAAGAGTAAAGGGCAAACTTTTTGCGAAATTTGCCCTTGGTTTCCCACTTAAAATCCGTTTTTTTCCAAACTTATTCCGGCTGATAGGTGGTGATTTCAATATTAATAATGTATGCCTCTTCTTTGGGTTTATTTTCTAGCACATCGGTCTGCTCCGGATCGTCAATGGTCGCGTCATCGGCTTCCTCCGCCGTGTACGTGGGGAGCGCCGCAATGGCTTCCGCTACGTCCATACCGTCCAGCACCTGGCCAAACACCGTGTGCGAAGACGCCGTATACGGGTAGGCGGATTCATACAAAACGCTAACCTGTGAGTCCAGCCACATGGCGCCGCCTACTTCTTTATACTTGTCGATTTTCGCCTGATCCACTTTTTCCGCCTTGGCCGCCGTTTCGTTGACGGTTTCCAGCGTTGTCGTGTCTTTATCCTGCGAAGTCACAATAAAGAACTGGCTTCCGTTGGTATCCGTACCTTTATTGGCCATACACAGCGCGCCATAATAGGGGCTTAAATAGTCAACCATTTCGTCTTCAAACGTACCGCCCCAAATGCTTTCGCCGCCGCGCCCGGTGTTCTCCGGATCGCCGCTTTGAATCATGAAGTCATCGATCACGCGGAAAAATTCAAGGCCGTCATAATACCCTTCCTGCGCGTGCGTAACAAAATTCTCCACCGCTTTCGGCGCCTCGTCTTCAAAAAAGCGCACGGTAATGTCGCCCAAATTCGTATGAATTACGGCAATCGTATCGCCCTCGTCCGGTTCCGAAAACTGCTTCTCATAATCCGCCGTACCGCACCCGGTTAAGCACGTTAGCATAATAACAACTACTGCCAGCAGCGCCGCCGCGTTTTTCCATGTTTTTCTTTTCACCTTGTTTCTGTTCCTTTCATTATTTTCTTAAAAATCCGGCTTTCAGCATGAAACGGTCAAACGCCTCCATGCCTTCTAACGTGTTCTTATACACGCCGGCATCTTCCAAAACCTGTGAGAAAATAGCGCCGACCTCGCGCCGCAGCACTTCGCGCGCCTTGGCCTCGCTCTCAATTACGCCATACCGCTTTTGCATGTCCAAAATCCACGGCACATGCTTGCCGATGCGCTCCGCTTCCTCCGGCGTCATGCTTTCCATAGACACGCGTCCGGTCAGGATTGGCACAATCATTTCGAGCTCGCCCTGCAGGCGTCCCGGCAGCACCGCCAGTCCCATTACCTCAATTAACCCAATGTTTTCCTTTTTAATGTGGTGCAGCTCCGGATGCGGATGGAAAATGCCATCGGGGTACTCCTGTGAAGTACGGTTGTTGCGCAGCACCAGATCCAGCTCATACTCACCCTTCTCGTTAAACCGGGCAATCGGCGTAATCGCGTTATGCTTCTCGCCATTGGTCTGCGCCAGAATCTGCACCCGTTCGTCGCTGTAGTCTTCCCAGAAATGCAGAATATGCGTTGCCAGCTCAATGAGCTTCTCTTTATCGCGTCCAGACAGCCGAATGCATGACATTTGCCAGTTAATCACGCTAACCGAAATCTCTTCAAAGCCGCGGAACTTATACACCTGGCGAACGCTGGCCTTCTCAATGGGGAAAACGTGATGTCCGCCCTGGTAGTGCTCGTGATTTAAAATAGAACCCCCTACTACCGGCAGCCCCGCATTGGAACCCATAAAGTAATGTGGCATCAGCTCAATAAACTGAATCAGCCGTCGAAATGTGGTTTCGGTAATTTTCATGGGCACATGCTCGCCCTTAAGCAAAATACAGTGCTCCTGATAATATACATACGGCGAATACTGCAAATACCACTGCTCTGTCTGCAGCGTAATAGGAATCTGCCGCAGGTTTTGCCGGGCCGGGTGGTTCAGCCGCCCCGCATAGCCCACATTTTCCGGGCAAAGCAGGCATTTGGGATACGCCGCGCTCTTCATGGTGCGCAGCTTCGCAATCTCGCGCGGATCTTTTTCCGGCTTAGACAGGTTAATCGTAATCTCTAAATTTCCATAGGGCGTCTCCGCCAGCCAGTATAGATTCTTCTCGATTCTCTCGTCCATAACGTAATGGCCGGCCCGCGAAAGCTGGTAAAAATACTCCGACGCCTGCCGCGGATCCTGCAGGCGCAGCCGCTCAAACTCTTTCGCCACCTCGGAAGGCCGCGGCATAAAAAATCCCATCAGCCGCGCGTCCATTAAATCTCGCCGCGTCACCGTTTCGTCTTCAATAAGGCCGCGATCAACCATATAATCTAAAATCTTGTCCAGTACCGGCGCCGGAGAATTGCCCTGTATTTTTTGCCGCATGGCGGCAAACGCTTCCCGGCATGGCAATGTGCCCTCGGTTTTCTCGTACGGTTCTTCGCATCGCAGCTGCTCTAAAAGCTGGTTGCGAACGAAAACAACGTCTTCGCGCTCAATCAGCTTTTTGTCAAGCCCGTAACAAAGCAGCTGCTCCACCAAAAACGCAATGGGTTCGTCTACGCGGTGCGCGCCCTGACCGGCCCGCGCCACGTAAAACTCCGGTTTGAGGCCGGTGCGCTTTTGGTATGCCGCGCCAACCTGCTGAATAAAGGTTTCGACCTGATCGCTGCGCACCAGGCTCACGGTGCAGCCGCCAAATCCAGCGCCCGTCATACGGCTGCCGAGCGTGCCCGGCACGCGCCGCGCTTCTTCAACCATAGCGTCAAGCTCCGGCCCCGTAACCTCGTACAGATCGCGCAGCGAATCGTGCGACTCGTTCATGAGCTGACCAAAGCGCGCCATATCGCCGCGCTCCAGCGCCCGCGCTGCCTGCCGCACGCGTTCGTTTTCGTATACGGCATGCTGCGCGCGCATGAGCTCTTTTTGTCCGCGAATTAAATAGCGGTATTTTTCAAAGACTTCAGGCGTTAAATCGCAGAGCGCCTGAATGCTAAGCTCGCGCTGCAAATCGGCCAGCGCCCGTTCGCACTCGGCGCGCCGCTCGTTATATTTACTATCGGCTAGGCCGCGGCGCTTTTTGGTATTGCCAATAACCAGGCTCAGGCCCTCCAAATGCAGAGGCGCGTACTGATACTCCAATGTGGCGCAGTCTAGCAAAACGGCCTGGTCTTCCCGCCCCAGCCCTACGGCAAACTGATCCATAATGCCGCAGGCCACGCCGTTGAATGTGTTTTCAGAGTGCTGGCACATTTGTACCAGCGTTACTTTGTCGTACCCACAGTGAAAGACGTCGTTAAGCATAGTAGCCATAACCACTTCCACCGACGCGGAAGAAGACAGGCCGGAGCCGTTCGGAATTTCGCCCAGCAGCAGAATGTCCATGCCGCCCAGCTCATGTCCTCTCATTTGAAATTCTTTGATCACGCCTTTGGGGTAATTGCCCCAACCGTCTTTCTCGTCGTATACCATATGATCCAGCGAAACCGTGATCACCTGCGGAAATGTTACGCTTGCCAGACGCACCGTGCGGTCCTCGCGTAGTCGAACCGCCAGATACGTGCCAAAGCTCAGCGCACAGGGAAATACTTTGCCGCCGTTATAATCAATATGCTCGCCAATTAAATTGACGCGCCCCGGCGCAAAATATACCGCCGCTTCGCCTTCTCCGTAGCGTTTTTGAAACTCGTCTAGTATTCGCATACCCTGGTTTTCTCCCTCTTATTTTGATTTAGCCGCCGCGCGTTCAATAACGCGCAGCACAGCCTTCGCTGCTTCGGATCCCTTACTATTTATCATGGCGCGCCGGTAGCCTTCTCGCTCCGCATACACCTGATCCAGCGCCTGCCGCAGCCGCTTTACCGTTAGCTCTTCCTGCGGCAATACATAGCTATAGCCTTTGCCGGCAAAGCTTGTCGCATTTAAAATCTGATCGCCGCGGCTCACCGCTTTGGGCAGCGGTATTAAAATGTTTGGCTTTTTTAATAGCAGAATCTCTGCCAGCGCATTCGCTCCCGCGCGGCTAACCACTATGTCGGCCAGCGCATAGAGATGCGGCAGCTCCTTGCCCGCGTATGCCATGGGAAAATAGCCGCGGCGCGGCTCGCAGCCCTGTACCTGCTTTCGTCCGCATAAATGCACAATTTGGTACCGCTCGGTCAGATACGCCGCGCCCGGACCTACCACTGCATTGATTGCGCCCGCGCCGCTGCTGCCGCCCATAATTAAAACCACTGGCCTGCGGCCTTGCAAGCCGGTAATGCGCCGGCCTTCTTCCGCGCTGCCGCCAAGCAGCTCCCCGCGCACCGGGGTGCCCGTATAAATCGCTTTTTTGTGCGGCAGATAGCCCAGCGTTTCCTCAAACCCGGTGCATACCACGTCGGCCGCCGGCAGACAGAGCCGGTTAGCCAGCCCCGGCGTCATATCGGACTCGTGCAAAATAACCGGCACGCCCTGCATATGCCCCGCCAGCGCTACCGGCACGCTCACAAAGCCGCCCTTACAAAAAATAACCGCCGGCTTTTCCCTGCGGATCAGCCGCGCCGCCTGGGCTGTGCCCCACAGATTTTGCAGCGGGCTCACCCAGTTTTCCAGATTAAAGTCTCGATGCAGCCGCCCCGCATGAATCGGATAAAACGGCAGGGCCGCTCCCTTAGCCAGTTGTTCTTCAATACTGTTTTTTCTTCCTATGTAACCGATGCGATAGCCCTTTTGGCTCAGCAGCGGAACCAGCGCCAGGTTCGGAGTAACATGCCCGGCCGTACCGCCGCCTGTTAAAAACACCAGCGGTTGCATAAGAAAATGCCTCGCTTAGCGCTCTGCCTCTTCCAAAGCAGCCCGAATGCACTCTGCCTGCTCGGCCAGCTCCTGCTGCGTAGCGCTGCCCTCTCCCAGCTTAAACGCTACGCCCTGGTAGCGCGGCACCACGTGCAGGTGGTAATGCATAACGCTCTGCCCCGCGGCCTTGCCATTGTTCTGCACAATATTCAGCCCATCCATTGGCAGCGCCTTTTTCGCCGCCAGCGCCAGGCGTTTAGCAAGGAGCATGGCCGCGCTCGCCACCTCGTTAGGCAGCTCAAAAAAGTCCTGATAATGCGCCTTCGGCAAAATCAGCATATGTCCCGGGCTGGCCGGATTCAAATCCATAATCACCCGAAACAGCGCGTCTTCATACACCGTATGCGACGCAATCTCTCCCGCCGCAATTTTACAAAAAATACAATCAGCCATAGAAACCTCCATTTCAAAGTGCCTTAGCACTCCGTCTGTTTCTCTTCTCAGTTATTATATACCAAAACCCCGCTCAGGGCAACGCCGCAGAAATGAATAAATTGTGAAAGCTCGCGCCGCAGCCTACGATTCCCGCTTCAGCGCCGCATACACTTCGCGTTTAGAAATGCCGCGGTCTTTCGCCACCGCCTTCATGGCTTCTTTTTCAGGCCTGTCCTGATACAGCGCCATATGTTCTTCCAGACTCAAATCCTCAAAGCGGCTGCGCGCATCGCGCGCAAGCTGCTCGCGGCTCTTGCCTTCAATTACAATGACATACTCGCCGCGCGGCTCCTGCTCTTCATAATACTGCGCCAGCGCTGCCAGCGTCATATACTGAACCTGCTCAAACTTCTTCGATACCTCGCGCACCGCCGCCGCCGGCCTTGCGCCCGCCGCGTCCGCCATAAGGCGCAGCGTTTCCCGCAGGCGGTGAGGCGCTTCATAAAAAATCATGGTGCGCTTTCCTTCCCGCAGATCTTCCAGTATGGCCGCGCGTTCTTTTTTATCGACCGGCAAAAAGCCCTCAAACGTAAACCGGCGTGAATCTAAGCCGCTCATAGCCAGCGCCGTAACAAACGCGCAGGGGCCGGGCAGCGCCGTAACCGTAACGCCTTCTTCATGGCAGCGGCGCACCAGAATTTGGCCGGGATCCGAAATGGCAGGCATGCCCGCGTCGGTAACCAGCGCAATCTGCATTCCGTCTTTGAGCTTTTGCACCAGCTGCTCGGTGCGCTCTTTTTCGTTATGCTGGTGATAACTAATTAGCTCGGCCTTAATCTGGTAACGGCTAAGAAGCTGCCCCGTATTGCGGGTATCTTCTGCCGCCACCAGATCGGCCGCGCGCAGCGTTTCCAGCACGCGCTCGCTCACGTCCTTTATATTCCCGATCGGCGTAGGGCATACATATAAAGTTCCTTCCACGTGTCCCCCTCCTTTTTATAGGCGATTAGCTATTTTAAAAATCCAGGACTCTTTCACGCTCACAGCCGTGCGCGGACAAAGCTCCTGACAGCAGTAACACCGAATGCACCGGCGATAATCGACCACCGGACGCCGGTTTTTCATAGTAATTACTTTGGCCGGACAGTTGGCGGCGCAGTCGCCGCAGCCCACGCAGCGCTGCGGATCAACCCGCACCTTAGGCCGCGTCCATTGCATAAGCCACTTTGGCAAAAAGCCGTTTGCCGATACATCGGCATGAATGTGATCGGGAAGCTTAAAATCGGGAATCATAAAGCGCTCCGGAGGATCGCCCGCCAGGCTCAGCTCTGCAAATACCGCCGGCGCCAGCGCTCTCTCTGCCGCTTTTTGCAGGGTTAGCACCTGCTCCTTGCCAAGCCCAATCAGGTGGGCCGCCGCCAGATCTAGTTCGTACGGACTGGGCGATGCCAGCAGGGCGCCGATTTTCCGCGGCGATCCTCCCGTAGGGCCGTTCCCTTCCATGCCGATCACCGCGTCCATAATCGAAAGCACCGGCCGGGTCGCTTCGCAAATATCGAGCAGCGCGTCGGCAAAGTCTTCCATTTTAGGCATGCGCACATGATATTCCGCTTTTACCGTACCGGGAATGGTTCCAAACATATTTTTAGCCGCCCCGGTATAGGTCATCATGCCATGTGTCTTTAGCTTGCATACAGAAATAACTTTATCGACCTCTTGGCTCATAGCCGTAACGGTAAGCGACTTCAAAATTTTTCCTGCCGCGCAGGAAATGGTTTTGGTTTCGGTAGAGTAGCTGAGCTCGGCGCCGCTTGCCGCGGCCGCGCGGTCCATACCCGTAAGGTGATAGACGCGCCGCAGCATGACGGCGTTGAAGGGGCCGCCGGGGCTGTCGCCAATGAGCACCCGGCAGCCATGGGCTATGAGAAGCCGCGCCAGGGCGCTGACCAGCGCCGGATGGGTGGTAGCGGCCGCCTCCGGTCCTTTTCCCATAACTAAATTGACCTTGAGCAGCACCGTCTCCCCCGGGCGCGCATAGGCGTCCAGTCCGCCTATGTCTGCCAGCGCCTGGCGCAGCGCGGCGCTTATGGTTTCTTCCTGATAACTAGGACATGTCCGAATGGTGACCATCTTGTCCATACACCTCCAGCATTGGTTTGGTATATACCCCCGGCGCTTCGTAGGTAATGAGCGGAGGGGTAACGCGCAGCTCGCGGCCGCCTCCCAGCACGCCCTCAATAAGCACCTGCGTAGGCTCTTTGTCTGCATAGGGATGCACCCATTGCAGGCGCTTGGGTTCTATGCGGCAGGCTAGCATTGCCTCAAAGATATCGACGAGGCGCTGCGGCCGGTGCACCATATAAAGCCGCCCTTTATCGGTGAGCAGCGCAGCCGCCGCGCGTACTACGTCGGTTAGCGTACAGCAAACCTCGCTGCGCGCGATTTGCACCGCCTGATTGGCGCTGCGCCGCCGCCCGTCTACCGGCATATAAGGCGGATTCACCGTAACCACATGAAAACTATGCGGCCTTAGCTGTGGCGGCAGGCTGCGAAGATCGCCGGTTATAACCTGTACGCGCTCCTGTACCTGATTGAGCGCCATGGAGCGCCGCGCCATGGCCGCAATGTCCGGCTGAATTTCCAGCGCCGTATACCGCGCGCCAGGATACCGGGCCAGCATAAGCAGCGGCACCACACCGCTGCCGCTGCACAGGTCTATGACGCGCTCGCCGCGCCGCGCCTTCGCAAAATCGGCCAGCAGCACGGCGTCGGTTCCAAAGCAAAACTTGTCCGGATCCTGAATGAGCCGGTACCCGCCCCGCTGCAGTTCATCGATTCGTTCCATATGCCCCTCCCATAAAACGGAAAGCCGCTTTCCTGTTGGATCGCGGCTTATGCTTACTTTTCTTTTTCCAGCTCTCTGAGCTGCTTTTGCTCTTCCTGATCGATATATTCTTGATTGCCTTTGTGACTGCGGCGCCGTTTCACAATTTTTAACTCTTCCAGCGGGAATTCGTCGATCAATACGTCTCCCTTTTCCTGTGTAATACCCACTTTAATGAGCTGGCGCAGCACATTCACATGAAGCACCTCGCCCACGCCGCTGGGCGTCTGCACCATATCGCCTTCGCTGGGCATACGCTGATTGAGCTCTTCATAGGTGCTTTCTTCGTATTTCAAGCAGCACATCAGCCGCCCGCAGGTTCCCGAAATCTTGGCCGGATTCAGCGAAAGGTTCTGCTCTTTAGCCATTTTAATAGAAACCGGAGCAAAGTCCGTTAAAAACGTGGAGCAGCAATACGGACGCCCGCAAATGCCAATGCCGCCTCCCATTTTCGTTTCGTCGCGCACGCCAATTTGTCTCAGCTCTATTCTCGTGCGAAACTCGGCCGCCAGATCCTTCACCAGTTCGCGAAAATCGACCCGGCCCTCCGCCGTAAAATAAAACAAAATTTTATTGCCGTCAAAAGTGTATTCCACGTCAATCAAATTCATATCGAGGCCGTGCTGAGCGATTTTTTCTTTGCAAATGGCAAAGGCTTCTTTCTCGGCCGCCTGATTTTCTTCGTAGATCTGTTTGTCGCGCTCCGTGGCAATTCGGATTACGTCGCGCAGCGGCGCAACAATATCTTTTTCTCCCGCTAAACGCGGCGCCATAACCACCAGCCCGTATTCAATGCCGCGAGCCGTCTCGACAATAACATGATCTCCTTTTTCAATCCGGTACGGACCGGGGCTAAAATAATACACCCGGCCTGTGTGCCGGAACCGTACTCCAATCACTGTTGTCACTACGTTTCCTCCACTACACTGTCTTTCTCTCTATTTTAAACTCATGAGTAAACAATCGATCGCTAAATCTCGATTCGCGTTAGCTCTTAATTTGTCTTGAATATCTAGCACCGTATCGATAATATCCATTACCTTAGCCTGCGTATAATACGCGGCGCAGCCGCGAATCGCTGCCGCCCGATCCAGGCAGATCAGGCTTTCTTCCCCTCCCGTTATTTGATCCATGAGCACGTCGCGGTACCAGATCAAAAGAAGGGTAAACACCATGTCTGTCTCTCCTTTATAACGCTCTAACAGACGAGCGCCCGCCATAACCTCGTAGGCGGAGAGCTGCGGAATTTGAGCCAAAAAGGTAAATATCTCTTCCCGCATTCCTTCAAAAGATTCATTTTCGCATAGCGAAAGAGCCTGTCCCATGCACCCCTGCGCAAACGCGGCAGCCAGCGCTGCCCGCTCCGGCGCAATACCCCTACGCGTCAGCCCTTCCCCCACCAGCGCGTCGCTAAGCGGCTGCAAGCTAATTTTCACGCAGCGGGATATAATCGTTGGCAAGAAGGCGTCGCTGCTTTTCGCTAGCAGTATAATAAGACCATAAGACGGCGGCTCTTCCAGTGTTTTCAGCATAGCGTTTTGCGCTTCCACTGTTAACAGCTCCGCCTGGTCTATGAGGTAAATTTTATAGGATCCTTGATAGGGCCGAATGCTGATGTCTGCCACCAAATCTTCACGAATTTGTTTAACGGAAATACTGTTTTTTCCTTCCTGCGCCCGGATCCATTTTACATCGGGATCATTGCCGTGTGCGAAGCGCCGGCATGTGCTGCACTGCCCGCAGGCCTCTACCCCTTTTTTCTCGCACAGAAGCGCCTGGATAAAGGCGGAGGCCAGGGTCTTTTTGCCCACACCGTGGGGGCCTTCTATTAAATAGGCATGACTAAGCTGCCGACTGGCCAGCACGGATTGTAAATGGTTTTTGGCATTTTCATGGCCCAGTACGGCAGAAAAAGAGGCCCCCTCTCTGCCTTTTGGATCAGCCATGGGAGCCCCTCCTTTCAGAATCAGAATTTGTGGAACTGTTCAACATCGATAACGAACACGGTGGCACCGCCCGCCGTTACCTCGATAGGATAGGGCACATAGCCCTCGGCCGTGGTGGTATAGGGCTGATTGGCGATGGTCATTTGTTTTACCGTTTGGCATTTCTCATGAATGATTTTGAGCGCCTGATCCAGCTTATCTGCTTCGCATCCAATAAGCACGGTGGTGTTGCCGACGCGGAGGAATCCTCCCGTACTGGCCAATTTCGTTACCTGAAAATTGTTCCTGTTAAGCGCGGTAGTAAGTTTCTGAGCGTCTTCATCGTGAATGATTGCTAATACAAGTTTCATGTTGATTCCTCCTTATGAGAACAAAAATTGTGTTATATTAAGAATCGCGCTCCGCCAGCATCTTCTGCGTGCGATCCCAAATATCCTGATGAACATCCTGCACAGAGCGTGCGCCGTCGATCAAAACGATGCGGTCCGGATACCGCTGCGTTAACGTTAGGTACCCTTCGTTTACCTTACGGTGAAATGCCTCCTGCTGTGCTTCCATGCGGTCCAAACTGCCTTTTTGCGCTTTTTTGCGCCGCAATCCTTCTTCAAAATTGATATACACCATGAAGGTAATATCGGGCCAGAGCCCGCCTGTTGCAAACCGGTTAACAGCCTCTACGGTTTCAATGCCCAGCGCTCTGCCTATGCCCTGATAAATAAGGCTGGAGTCTAAAAAACGGTCCAGCAGGACAATGCGGCCTTCTGCCAGCGCCGGTCTAATTTTTTGCGCCACATGCTGCGCGCGGGACGCGGCATAGAGCAGCGCCTCGGTCATAGAGTCCATTTCCTGAAAATCGGGATTTAAAATGACATCGCGTATGGCCTCGCCAATGGGGGTGCCCCCCGGTTCACGACTGCGCACAACCGAGTACCCTTCTGCCTGCAGTCGCTTTTCCAGTAAGTCTGCCTGCAAAGACTTGCCCGATCCGTCGGGTCCTTCTAAGGTAATCAGTAAACCCATGTCATGTATCCCTTCAATAAAAATTCTCATTCAGAGCCCCTGGCTCCGAAGTGGTTTGTCTTTGTACACTATTATACCATGGTTTTCTGATTTTTCAAGAAAAACCCTAAAAGAAGCAGAAAATTTATCTATTTTGCCGATGCGCTTGTCCTTTCTCCGTTTGTGCGTAATATTTTCGTAACATATTGTTATCATTTTTTCATACCAATTTAGAAAAACCATAATATTTATATGTTACACTTGCTTCCCAGATGACATTTATTTTTTAGGAGGAAGCCTCATGGTTCAAAAGTTCCGCGAAAACTTTCAGCAATGCCTGAGTACCTATCGCCAGGAAATAGCCTCGGATGCTTTTCTTCTGTCTCTGATCGGCCCCTTTTACGGCCTTGCCGATTACTCTGTCTATGAAGGCTGGAAGCTTTCCAGCGATATTCGATATTTTGAAGCATCTAACCTCGTCTACTGTCTCGAGCACACGCCGGCGCTGCCAGAGGACTTGCAACAGCTGGCTGCCGATTTTATCGAAAACGGATATGAGGCCATCCGTAGTCAGGACTTTTCCGAGGAAACTGTTAAGGAACAGATCAAATTCATTTATACCATTTTACGCGGGGAAGCTCTTTTCGCCGACTCTTCCGACAGCGATCCCCACGATCCGGCGCCGAAATCCTAACGCTAAGTAGCACTGTTAAAAGAAGCTGCCGCGTCCATGATAAAACAATCATAGACGCGGCAGTATCTTTTTGCCCTTTTCGTCTCTCTTACCCGCGTTTATGAATCCGCCGGCGCCCACAGCAGCGAGAGCACATACTCCTTGTCATAAAACGGCTCTAGCTCCGGCCGCATCTGCTGATACTGTTCCCACTGCGAAAGAACCCACTGCGCGCCTTCTGCGCTCGTGAGCTCACCGCTGCCCACCGCTGTTTGTGCGTACGAAAGCAAATAATACTCCAGCACGCCGCTCGGCAGGCCCGCGCCTGCCATATGATCCAGCATAAACCGAATTTTTTCCACCCATTCCTGATCCAGCGGTTGTACTTCAAAAGACTCCTGCTCAACCTCTTCATAACTTCTGAAATTGCCAGTTACCTGTGACCATACATGATTAGGAAACACATGCGTTGTCGTAGTTTGCATATTCTCCAGCTGCGCGTCGGTAATCTCTCGGTTGACCGAAAAACCATACCCCGGCGCATATGTATAATCCATTAAATATCTGGCAAGCTCATACACAGCCTGCGGATACTCTGTGGTAGCCGCCCCCAAGGCGCAAAGAGAAATATTGGCAGCATACTCGTCACTGCGGTTTATGGTGGGAATCCCGCAGAAAACAAGCTGCTCCCCCTGCCGGTCATATACGCTGTTAAAAAAAGCTAAATCCATGAGCAAACTGTTATGCAGCACGCTGCCTCCACTGCGTCCTCCGGAAAGAAAAACGCCAACACGTTCCGCGTCTTCTGCCGTGCGCTGCATCATGAAAGTTTTCCCCAGGCTGTGGTTGGAATTCTCCATATAACTATTGGTTTCCCAGCCGGGAATGGGCGCAAATTCCTGCTCGTTATACGCCTGCATTACATCCAATATACTCTGCAGCGTAGCGCTTTCCAGATATACCTTTCCAGAAACTTCGTCTTCATAGCTAGGATACGCGGCCCCCAGAAGAATGCTGGGAATATAGCGCCCTGCCGGCATCCAGCCGGAATATTCATACAAAGCTTCCAGCGTCCGGTTGTCTTTTACCCCTAGGCAGCTTTGGTACAGCATTTGGAGCACTTCTTCATAAGCGGGATATTCGCCCGGCTGCGCCGCGCCCACGTAGTCTAAAAATGACTGGCTGGTAATGATCCCATTTAAGTTAAACAAAATAGGGAGAGTATATTGTTTTTGCTTTATGCGCCCGCCGTCAAGCACGGCCTGGTAGTACCGCTCACCGTCTTGCAGCGTTTCGTCGCTTTCCGCATAGGGTGTAAAATCCAGCAGATATCCTTGCTGCGCCAAAAGTGTGTAGTCGTAGCGAGCCGCTTTTGTCAGCACCATTAAATCCGGCAGCGGCTCGCCATGGTCTAGCATAACCTGAAAAACATCGCTATCGCCCACATATTCTTCTACATAATGGACTTCAATAGGAATTCCGGTTTGCTCAGCATACTCGGCGAGGGCCTGCTCAAAAATATTGCCCCGCAGACTATCAAACTCTCCCCCCGTAGGCATAGTACCCAGACTATATGTCGAGGGGTAATACGTAAATACCTCTTTTCCTGACTCTTGCGAAACAAATGTATGCGAAGAAGCGTTCAGATACACAACTAGTTTTTCTGGTTTTTCCTCTTCTTCTCCCACCGTTTTCTCTACAGAGCCCCCATTGGAAAGGCAGGCAGTCAGAAACAGAAGCGCAAAAAGCAAACAGAAAATTACGCGTTTAATCATGGCTTCCCTCTTCCTGACGGTAGGCCTGCAGCTGCGTATTGATATCTTCCAGCACTTCGTCAATACCCGCTTCATGGTACATGGTTTTTACCGTTTCCAGCCGTTCGTCAAATTCTTCCCAATCTTCCGCTTTACTCATGCTCATAACGAGATCTGAATGAGCAATGCCAAATGGCATTTTGGTAAAAAAGCCAACGCTGTCAAAGTAGCTAACCTGCTTCTGCAAACCGGCGCCGTCATACATAAATCCCGCGTCCTGCGGCACCATGGTGTGCTCCGCCGCTTTCTGGCGTTCTTCCGGATATAAACAATATGTCGCTTTATGCGCTCCAAAGTCACGAATACTAGGCGCAAATCCATCGATCAAGCGAAACCGTTTATCTTTCAAAGAAGACACGGCCGCCAGCTCTGTATCCTGCGCGACATCATTCATAAATTGAAATGTTAACGCCAGATTGCCCTGGTCTTTAGGCACCAAAAAACTGTATCCATTCTCGTCCCAGGCGCTTCGGCAGCGCAAAGACAGCTCACTTTGCAGAGGACAGATTAAAATGGTTTGCTCCGTTTCGTCTTCATCTACCATTCGGTATTGCCAGTACTCACTTTTTTCTTCCAAAATATCCATACTCGTAGTCGTAGTCAGGCAGAAAAGAGGGTAAATGTCTTCAAAGGTATTATCAATGTTTATAATATACCCTTTTTCCTGCAAGCTCTTCCATACTTCTATAACCTGAGTCGCATACTCTGTTTCCAAAACAAATTGAGCGCCGTTTTGAGGCTCTTCATACGAGATACCAATCATGGGAGCCACCATTTGAAAGTGCGTGTTCCAGCCGAGCATACCCAAAACCGGAGTTAAAAGCGACGCTCCCTGCGTCATAGGATTCTCAATAAAAGGCACATTACCATTGAGTTCATAAATCCGTTCAAACAAAGGGGCCCACTCTCCTACTTCCTTGCCTTTAAACGCTTCTATTTCCTCTCTGGATATTCCGATTGCTTCCAGCTTATCTAGGTTAATTAAAAATGCATCTGCCTTCTCAGATTCGTAAGTAATCGGATTATAAATTTTGCCACTTTCTTCTACGCTTTTCCAGTATACTTCAGGTTCGCTGTCATACAGGGGGCGCAAATCCCCAGCAACCAGTTCTTCTTTTAAATCTAAAAAGTTCTCTTCGATCAAGGATTTCGGCGCGTCCCAAGGTAAGCCGCTAATAATGTTATATTCGCTATATTGCTCAAAGGTTGTATAATCCATTTCAACCACTTCAATCGATATGGTATACTCCCTCCCTTTTTCTTTCAAATACTCGTTAGTCTGCGCTTCTATTTCCTCGGCCCAGGTTATTGCCACTTGCATTGTATCTGCCGGAAACCCCACCGGAACTTCCTGCGCAATTTTTACCACATTCTCTTCCGCCTCTGTATAGGAAGGGGTATCCAATGCACTATTTTCTGCCGCGTGCATAGTATCTCCAGACTCTTCCGCCCCTGTAGACTCCGCAGGCGCCGTCTGACAAGCCGATAAACAAAGACTAAAACAAAGTAACAAAATAACCAGACACTGTTTCTTAAAAAAGTATAATTTGCGCTTCATAGAAAGTCCCTCCTATCCTCTTTGCTACTTTCTAGCGTCTTTTTCAAATTCCTGCGTCATTAAAATAATCCTGCGGCTCTTCGCTTTTTAACTCAGCCGGCAGCATGTCAAAAATATTGACTAAATCAAAATCCTCATGGTAAACGGATACCGCAAGATACAGATACCGAAACGGCGCGTAGCCAGCCACGTCGAACGAGTAGGACTGCCCCGCCTGCCAGCTCGCGGCTTCGTTATATTCTTTCAAAAACGAAACGCTGGGACCGTTTTCCGGCCGTCCTACAATTTTGATTTCGTAGGACTCCGGCATTCCCTCCGGAATCACGAACGAGAACGCGGTCCCACTGGCAGTAAAACTCTGCTTCAGCGCCTGCAAGGCTGCCGCATACTGCTCTTTCACCGTACTTCTAATACTTTGCGTAAACGCGTGATTGAGCCAGTCGCGCCCCAAATCGTCCGAGGGATCCACAGCCTTGTAATACTCGACCGCTTCGGCCGTTTCCACCCGCAAGAGCGATACCTCCTCGTTACGCGAAAAAACGACCACACGTGCCTTGTCTTCATTAGGATACTCTAAATCCAGGCAGTACCAGGTATGCTCGGAATCTAACAGCATATTCCGGCTCTCTTCCATAATGTCTTGCCGCACAGTCATAGCATTAAATTGTTCTTTCAGCTCAGTCAAATAGGAATCTCCTAATATAATGCCGTCTCCCCTGCTACGGTACGCCGTAACATCGACAAAATCACTATAGGCAGACAGCGGGGTAATCGGCTTGGCAGCGCGTGACTGCGCCGCCATAAAGGATATCGCGCCGGCGGCTAAACAGCACAGACCGCAAAGGATCACCCGCGCGCCTTTACTAAAGCGCCGCGTCAAAAACAGCGAAACCAGCAGCGCCGCCGCAACCCAGACCAGGCTGTAGCGCACAAACGCCCTGCCCATTTGCATAATCAAATCCCCCTGATAGATTACCAGTAAAACAAAAATAAGCACCGGCAAAAGCCCCAAAAGAATCCGATTCAGCTTAATAGCCATAACGAACAAATAAACCAAGGCCATCGGCGCTAAGAAAAATAAAATAATCTGCATTTGAAGTCCCCACTTCCATACACATATTTATCTATATCATATCGACTTTTGTCTTTCTTGTCAAGCACTACAAGACAAATATATTACGCGCGACAACTACACAGAACGACCGTAAGAATCCTGAAAGGATTCTTGCTAAGTTGACGCGTGCGTCAACTTATGTTGGCGCGTATGCGCGCCAACTTATGGTATAATACCCACACAGGTATTCCCATTTGAAAGGAGCTTTCCATGTCTACGTTAATCATAATCCGCGGTAACTCAGGAAGTGGCAAAACCAGTGTTGCCAAAGCCCTGCAACGAAAACTCGGCAGAAATACCCTGCTCATTTCCCAAGACGTTGTGAGGCGCGATATGCTCTGGGTGCGCGACGGCCAAAACACCGATGCGCTACCGCTGTTACTTGCTTTGTTACACTATGGTCAAAAACACTGTCCTTATGTTATTTTAGAGGGAATTTTACGCGCCGACTGGTATCTTCCCTTGTTTTCCACCGCCAAAGAACTCTTTTCCCCTCGCATTTTTGCTTATTACTATGATCTCTCTTTTGAAGAAACGCTACGCCGGCACGCCACCAAACCCAACCACCTAGATTTCGGCGAAACGGAAATGCGCCGCTGGTGGACAGAAAAAGACTGGATTGCAACCATTCCGGAAACTATTTTCACCGATGAAACCAGTTTTGAAGAAGCGCTCAACCAAATTGTGCAAGACATCGGCTTGGTTTGTTAGCACTCACTGTTTGTTAGTTACGATTGGTTTTTGTCTTGTGTTATCAAGTGCCGCAGAGCCTTATTTTCAAGGATTCTGCGGCATTGATGTTTTTATCTGGGAGCGTCTTAATTCATCAATTTATGCGGAA